>NZ_JAJCME010000014.1:0-85163 GCF_020560115.1 Mediterraneibacter sp. 210702-DFI.5.30 | reverse complement strand
GGCGATTTAAAATGGCGAGATGCGTTGCTGGTCGCACATCGTGTGAACAGTAACCGGGTTATGTCATGTGATACAAAATAATAATTACAATGCTTGACATTGTTGTTGAAACAGTATAAAATTTAAGTGTTGTATTTGAGTAATATGTACAATGAAAATCGAATAAGGAGGTGCTCCTGTGCAGATAAGTCTAGGTTTATTTATAGGCGTTGCCGTGGCCCTCGCGTTGATAGTCGGAATCATTACTCACTTTGTTACAGTTTCCAATCTGAGAAAGAATGCGGAAAGCAAGATTGGGAATGCAGAAGCAAAAGCAAGAGAAATCATTGACGATGCTGTAAAGACTGCAGAGACGACGAAGAAGGAATCTCTTTTGGAAGTAAAGGAAGAGTCCATCAGGACAAAGAATGAACTTGAGAAAGAGACGAAAGAAAGAAGAGCGGAGTTACAGCGTTATGAGAAGCGTGTACTCGCGAAGGAAGAATCGGTCGACAAACGGTCAGATGTACTGGAACATCGTGAGAACAAACTGACAGCGAAGGAAGAACATCTTCGCCAGCGTGAAGCCAAAGTAGAAGAACTTAGCCAGAAACGTGTGCAGGAACTGGAACGAATCTCAGGACTTACCTCCGAACAGGCAAAAGAATATCTGTTAAAAACTGTTGAAGATGACGTCAAGCATGACACAGCCAAGATGGTCAGAGAACTGGAAACTCAGGCAAAGGAAGAGGCTGACAAGAAAGCAAAAGAGTATGTTGTGAATGCAATTCAGAGATGTGCAGCAGATCATGTTGCAGAGACTACAATTTCTGTAGTTCAGCTTCCAAGTGATGAGATGAAAGGAAGAATTATCGGTAGAGAAGGAAGAAACATCAGAACACTGGAAACATTAACCGGTGTGGAACTGATCATTGATGATACTCCGGAAGCGGTTGTATTATCAGGGTTTGACCCAATCCGCCGAGAAGTTGCAAGAATTGCACTTGAGCGTCTGATCGTGGATGGACGTATTCATCCGGCAAGAATTGAGGAGATGGTTGAAAAAGCTCAGAAAGAAGTGGATACAATGATCCGCGAGGAAGGAGAAGCTGCGGCTCTTGACGTTGGAGTTACAGGAATTCATCCGGAGTTGATCCGTCTTCTTGGACGTATGAAGTTCAGAACAAGCTATGGACAGAATGCATTGAAGCATTCAATCGAAGTGGCCCAGTTATCCGGTCTTATTGCAGGTGAAATCGGACTGGATGTCAGACTTGCAAAACGTGCAGGACTTCTTCATGATATTGGTAAATCAATTGATCATGACGTAGAAGGATCACATATTCAGATTGGTTCAGATCTTTGTAGAAAATACAAAGAATCAGCAACCATTATTAATGCTGTGGAGGCACATCATGGTGATGTGGAGCCGCAGAGTCTGATTGCTTGTGTTGTTCAGGCAGCGGATACTATTTCAGCTGCAAGACCGGGAGCAAGAAGAGAAACCATCGAGACATATACAAACAGATTGAAACAGTTAGAAGATATTACCAACCAGTTTAAAGGTGTAGATAAGTCTTTTGCCATTCAGGCAGGTAGAGAGATTCGTGTTATGGTAGTTCCGGAGCAGGTATCTGACGATGATATGGTGCTTTTAGCAAGGGATATTGCAAAACAGATTGAGTTTGAATTAGAATATCCTGGACAGATTAAAGTAAATGTTATTCGTGAGTCACGAGCAACAGATTACGCAAAATAAGAGAATCATAACAGAAGATGAAAGTTGGCCCTTGTCGAAAGACAGGGGCTTTTAGTTTACTGAGAAAGCTATTACAGGTAAGAGTAAAAGTCTTTGATATAGAATGCATACGGTGATGTAAGGTAAAAGAAGGGAGAACGGAATGAGCGAGAAGATTAAAAGAATTAACAGAGAATTGAAATTTAAAGGAAAGATTCTTGATTTTTATCAGGACACGATAGAAGTGGACGGGGATCATACCGTAGTATGGGATTTTATAGGTCATAAAGGAGCAGCAGCGGTAGTTCCGGTTACAGCAGATGGTAAGATTTTGATGGTGAGACAGTATAGAAATGCGCTGGATCGATATACATTGGAGATTCCGGCAGGAGCACTTGATGAAGTGGGAGAACCTGGTATAGAGTGTGCGTCTCGCGAATTAGAGGAAGAGACAGGGTATCGCAGCGAGAATCTTGAGTGGCTGATCACTTTACGGACAACAGTAGCATTTTGTAACGAACGGATTGAAGTTTATGTGGCACATGATCTGATACCGTCAAAACAGCATTTGGATGAAGATGAATTTATTGAACTTGGCGCTTATACAATAGAAGAATTGAAGGAAAAGATCTTTTCAGGTGAGATTGAAGATGCGAAGACAGTTTCTTCTTTGATGGCTTATGCTGTAAAGTATGGAAAATGATTGAATGCCGACAATAAGTAGCATCGCTGCCGCATGAGAAAAACCAGACACTCATATAATGGTGTGGAAGATTGAGGATAAAAATATATCCGCAGAACATTTTATAGGGTGGGAGGAATACTGGTGAAGGCATTTCGTACAGGTCATTACTTTCTGGCTCTGTTTTTTACAGGCTTTTTGACAGGAATCTTGATTGTCAATTATATATGGGGAGAACAGCTGAGCCTGATCGGAACTTTTACAGAAGTTTATCTTATGAGATTAAAGAATGAGAAGATATCTTTTCAACAGTACATTTGGTATTTGATTCAGGTACGGGGAATTTTTTTCCTGGTGCTGTTTTTGGCGATGGGAATCCGGATTAGAAAAATTGTGGCAGCGTTTTTTCTTCTGTGGACTGGGATGTCAGGAGGAATTTTACTGTCAGAGGCAGTGGCAGAATTAGGAATGAAGGGAAGTATTCTTTGTGTGGCAGGACTATTTCCACAGTTCCTTTTTTATGTTCCGGCAGTTCTTGTGCTTTTGCGCTTTTGTTGGAACTATCCACAGAATCAGTGGAACAGACAAAAAACGTTCTTTGTATGCGGTTTGTTTTTAATTGGGATTTTTTCAGAATCCTGTCTTAATCCGTGGCTGATTCAACAGATTGTAAATATTCTTTTTTGATTTCGTGGGAAAGTGTGAGTAATGCAACGAGGCAGACAGTTGATTGACTGATGAAAAGTCCCCATAGGTATCCTGTGATTCCATAGTGCGGGATTCCGAAATATACACTAAGAATGCGGATGGATAATCCAAGAAGATTGATCATCAGTGTCAGGGTTGTAAGTCCCAGTCCGTTGATTGCACTGAGAAGAGCGGAACTTGTGTACAGGAAAGGGCAGATCCAGGCAAGTGTTACGATGAAATTACCGGCTAAAGTACTGTGAAACAGGAAGTTTCCGAGAAAAGACCCGGTAAGAAGAAAGAAGACAGAACACAGAAGACCAAGGGAGAAACATCCTCCGGCAGCCTTTTTTATAAGGAGAAATGTCTCTTTTGAAGAGCTTTCAGCCTGCTTTTGTGCGACAGCAGGGATTAAAAGCAGGCTGACTGAGTTTGTGAGTGCACTGGGAAAAAGGATACATGGTAATGCCATTCCGGTCAGTACTCCATAAATACTGAGAGCTTCGGAAGCACTGTGAGATGCAAGCTCAAGGCAGACAGGGATTGAAGCTGCTTCAATTCCCTGCAAGAATGTAATTGCTGTGCGATTAACTGTCAATGGAACAGAGAGGCGTAGCAATTCAGAACAAGATTTTGAGATAGAAAGAATATATGGAGAATTGGCATCAAAACCCTTCTTCTTCAGTGAAAAAAGCGAGTAGCCTGCTGCTGCAAGTTCTCCGAAAATAATACCTGATACAGCCAATGGAATCTTAGGGTGAACTCCACGGTGTATAAAAATAAAATATAAAACAAAAACAGAAGAAATTCGAACAAATTGCTCGATTAACTGTGAAATAGCCGGGACAGAGGTTCTTTGCAGACCATAGTGATAACCACAGATACAACTGTGGACAGAAGCTGCCGGAAGTGCAAGAACGATCAGATATAATAGTGTTGCACATCTTGGATCTCCAAGAAAACGATTTGAAAGAAAAACGGAATTCTTCTGTACCAGAAAAGTACAAATCAGAGAAATCAGAACAGAAAGAATCAGACCTGTCTGGAAAATCAACTTTCCGTCCTGCGTTCGGCCAAGGGAGTGAAAGCGAGAGACACTTCTGGAAATGGCAGTTTCAAGACCTGAAGTACTCAAAGACAGGCAGAGTGCGTAGAAAGGGAAAATTAACTGATAAAGTCCGACCTGTTCTTCTCCAAAGGTATGGCTTAAGAAAATACGGAAAAAGAATCCGAGAACGCGGCTTACAAGACCGGCAGATGTGAGAATCAGTGTTCCTTTAATCAAAGAATGTTTTTTTCTAAACATAATACCCTCATGTCAAAATGATTGCTGCCACGTGCAACGCGGACAGTAACCAGAAATGAACTTATTTTTAAACAACATATTCAAGAAACATCCTTGACAGAACGTAAGACTGGTGATATCCTACAAAAGGAAACCCTAGTATAATACTAGGAAAAAGGAAAAGAAAAAGAAGGTGAAGATGTGAAACTGTCAACAAAGGGGAAATACGGATTGCGTGCCTTGATTGATCTGGCCCAATACAGTGAAGATTCTCCGGTTTCCATCACAAGTATTGCAAGACGTCAGGATATTTCAGAACGATATCTGGAACAATTGATGTCGAAGCTGAAAAAAGCAGGACTTGTCAAGAGTATCCGAGGTGCAAATGGTGGATATGTCTTAGCAAAGGAAGCGAAAGATATTTCTGTAGGAGATGTGCTTCGTGCACTGGAAGGAAATCTTGAACCAGTAGAATGCGCCGGACTTGATCCGGAAGGAGAATGCAAAGGTGCGGACAGCTGTGTAACAAAGTATGTGTGGAAACGAATCAATGATAGTATTAACCAGACAGTAGATGAAATCTGGCTGAACCAACTGGTGACAGAAAGTAAATGTCTTGGACATACAGACAATCATCTGGATTATACAAAGTGTAAAAACTGAAAAGAATCATTGTCTACAATTATTTGTAAACAGTAAGAAAACAAAGTAGATAAAATAAAAGTGAGGTAACAGGTAATGGGAAAATTAATTTATCTTGATAATGCAGCAACAACAAAGACAGCACCGGAAGTTGTGGATGCGATGCTCCCATATTTTACAGAGCATTTTGGCAACCCATCCAGTGTTTATGGTTTTGCGGCTGCGAATAAAGAAGTGATCACAAAACAGAGAGAAATCATAGCAAAAGCACTTGGTGCGAAGACAGAGGAGATTTATTTCACAGCTGGTGGTTCTGAATCTGATAACTGGGCGCTGAAAGCTACAGCTGAGGCTTATGAATCAAAGGGAAAACATATCATTACAACAAAGATTGAACATCATGCAATCCTTCATACAGGAGAATATCTCCAGAAGAGAGGATATGAAGTGACTTATCTGGATGTAGATGAAAATGGTATTGTCAGTCCGGAAGCTGTTGAAGCAGCGATCCGTCCGGATACAATTCTAGTCAGCGTAATGTTTGCAAACAATGAGATCGGAAGTATTCAGCCAATCAAAGAAATCGGAGAGATTGCACATAAACATGGAGTACTTTTCCATACAGATGCTGTCCAGGCGTTTGGTCAGGTACCGATCAATGTAGATGAGATGAATATCGATATGCTCAGTTCCAGCGGACATAAACTGAACGGACCGAAAGGAATCGGATTCCTTTATATCAGAAAAGGAGTGAAGATCCGTTCATTTATTCACGGCGGAGCCCAGGAGAGAAAACGCCGTGCAGGTACAGAGAATGTTCCGGGTATTGTAGGATACGGAAAAGCTGTAGAGCTTGCTATGGCTTCCATGGAACAGAGAATGAAACATGAGACAGAACTTCGTGATTATGCAATTGCAAGAATTGAGAATGAGATTCCATATTGTAGATTAAATGGAGATCGTGTGAAACGTGTTCCGAATAACATTAACTTCAGCTTCCAATTTGTTGAAGGAGAATCTTTGCTGATCATGCTGGATATGAAAGGAATCTGTGCTTCCAGTGGTTCCGCCTGCACATCAGGTTCTCTGGATCCATCCCATGTCCTTCTTGCAATCGGACTGCCGCATGAGATCGCACATGGTTCCCTTCGTATGACACTTGGAGCTGATACAACAAAAGAAGATATCGACTATACAGTAGATCAGCTTAAAGAGATTGTTGCCCATCTGCGCAGCATGTCACCGCTCTACGAAGATTTTATAAAAAAGCAGCAGAAGAATGCATAAGTCAGAATGATTTAAAAGGAAAATACAGAATAATTTTTGAATAAAAGATAAACAAAATGGAGGAATTACATTATGTATACAGAGAAAGTAATGGATCATTTTCAGCATCCAAGAAATGTAGGAGAGATTGAGAACGCCAGCGGTGTAGGAACAGTTGGAAATGCAAAATGTGGAGATATCATGAGAATCTATCTTGACATTGATGACAACCAGATCATCCGCGATGTGAAATTCAAAACATTCGGATGTGGAGCAGCTGTTGCAACATCCAGTATGGCTACTGAGATGGTAAAGGGGAAGAGTGTTCAGGAAGCAATGGAAGTAACGAACAAAGCAGTTATGGAAGCACTTGACGGACTTCCGCCGGTAAAAGTTCACTGCTCTCTGCTTGCAGAAGAGGCAATCCATGCAGCACTCTGGGATTATGCAGAGAAACATGGGATTAAGATTGAAGGCCTGAAGAAACCAAAGTCAGATATTCACGAAGGTGAAGAAGCAGAGGAAGAGGAATATTAATGAGCAAAGGCAAAGTTGTTGTAGGTATGTCCGGAGGAGTTGACTCCTCTGTGGCAGCCTGGCTTTTAAAAGAGCAGGGCTATGATGTGATCGGTGTGACGATGCAGATCTGGCAGGATGAAGACAACGTCGTTCAGGAAGAGAATGGAGGCTGCTGCGGGCTCAGTGCAGTGGATGATGCAAGACGGGTTGCGGCGTCTATAGGAATTCCTTATTATGTAATGAACTTTAAACAGGAATTTCAGAAAAATGTTATTGATTACTTTACAGAAGAGTATCTCAACGGAAGAACACCAAATCCATGTATTGCCTGTAACCGCTATGTGAAATGGGAAGCTCTTTTGCAGAGAAGTCTTTCAATTGGAGCAGATTATATTGCAACAGGACATTATGCAAGGATTGATAAGCTCCCGAACGGAAGATATGCAATCCGCAGATCTGCAACGCTTGCGAAAGACCAGACTTATGCACTTTATAATCTGACACAGGAACAGCTGGAACATACATTGATGCCGGTTGGAAATTATTCAAAAGATCAGATCCGTGAGATGGCAGAAAAAATCGGACTGCAGGTGGCAAATAAACCGGATAGTCAGGATATCTGTTTTGTTCCGGATGGAGACTATGCATCTTTTATTGAAGAAAACGCAGATGCTCCGATTCGTCAGGGAAATTTCGTGACACCGGATGGGAAGATCCTTGGAAAACACAAAGGAATCATTCATTATACAGTAGGACAGCGTAAAGGACTTGGGCTTGCATTAGGGTATCCTGCATTTGTACTGGAGATACGTCCGGAGACAGATGAAGTTGTAATCGGAACGTATGAAGAATCATTGACGCATACACTGCGTGCCAATGAGTTGAATTTTATGAGCGTGGAAGATCTTACAGAACCGATGCGTGTGTTTGCAAAGATTCGTTATAACCACAAAGGAGCCTGGTGTACCGTGGAGAAGACAGGAGAAGATGAGATTACCTGTACATTCGATGAACCAATCCGTGCAGTGACACCGGGACAGGCAGTTGTTCTTTATGATGGTGAGTATGTATTAGGAGGCGGCACAATATTATGATAACATGTGATGCTCATATGCATACAAGATTTTCAGAAGACAGTGATTCTTCAGTGCACTCCATGCTTGATGCAGCGGTGAATAAAGGAATGCAGGCAGTCTGCATCACGGATCATCTTGATAAAGACTTTCCAGAAACACCGGATTTTCCGGTGGGTGCATTTGTGTTCGACCTAGATGAATATTTCAGTAGACTGACGCAATTAAAAACAGAATATCAGAAAAAACTGGAAGTCCGAATCGGTGTAGAGATCGGACTTCAGCCACACCTGGGAGAATATTATAAAGAACTGACAGAAAAATATCCGTTTGATTTTGTGATCGGTTCAGTACATCTTATCCATGGACAGGATCCGTATTATCGTGGATTTTTTGAAGGACGAAGTGATGAAGAGGCTTATCATGAAGCATTTGAGGTGACAGTTGAAAATCTGAAAAAAATAGATTCCTTTGATAGTTTGGGACATTTGGACTATGTTGTCCGTTATGGCGCACATCAGGCAGAAGGATATTCTTATAGAAAATATGCAGACGAGATCGATGAGATACTAAAGCATCTGATCAGTCATGGAAAAGGACTTGAGATGAATATGGCAGGAATGAAATATGGTCTCGGATTCCCGAATCCACATCCGGATGTTATCAGAAGATACAAGGAGCTTGGTGGTGAAATTGTCACAATCGGAGCGGATGCACACCGTCCGGAACATGTCGCTTTTGACTTTGACAAGGCTGGCGAGATACTTATAAGCTGTGGTTTTAGTTATTATGCAGAATTTAAGGGGCGGAAACCGATATTTAAGAGAATTGTTCCATAAAAATCGAATTATATGGATTTAAGGGTTGAATTTTTGTTTCTGTTTTAGTACAATGAATCTAGTTGATGAATATTTAACAAATATCGCATTGTTATATTCATCGCCATGGCTGGAGACACAGTCATAAATTTTTTAAAACTTTTAGGAGGAATTAATCATGGCAGTAAAAGTAGCGATTAATGGTTTTGGACGTATCGGACGTCTTGCTTTCAGACAGATGTTCGGAGCAGAAGGATATGAGGTAGTAGCAATCAACGACCTTACATCTCCTAAGATGCTTGCTCACTTATTAAAATATGACTCAACTCAGGGAACATACGCTCTTGCAGATACAGTAGAGGCAGGAGAGGATTCCATCACAGTTGACGGAAAAGAGATCAAGATCTACGCAAAAGCTAACGCAGCTGAACTTCCTTGGGGAGAAATCGGTGTTGACGTTGTTCTGGAGTGTACAGGATTCTACACATCCAAAGCAAAAGCTCAGGCTCACATCGATGCAGGTGCTAAGAAAGTAGTTATTTCTGCTCCAGCTGGAAATGACCTTCCGACAATCGTTTACAATGTAAACCACGAGACACTTTCAAAAGATGAGAACATCATCTCCGCAGCTTCTTGTACAACAAACTGCCTGGCTCCGATGGCAAAAGCTCTTAACGACCTTGCAGCAATCAAGTCCGGTATCATGTGTACAATCCACGCTTACACAGGAGATCAGATGACACTTGATGGACCGCAGAGAAAAGGTGATCTTAGAAGATCCCGTGCAGCTGCAGTTAACATCGTACCAAACAGCACAGGTGCTGCTAAGGCAATCGGTCTTGTTATCCCAGAACTGAACGGAAAACTGATCGGATCTGCTCAGCGTGTTCCTACACCAACAGGTTCTACAACAATCCTTACAGCAGTAGTTGACGGAGAAGTTACAGTTGATCAGATCAACGAGGCTATGAAGGCTGCTTCCAACGAGTCCTTCGGATACAACACAGATCAGATCGTATCCAGCGATATCGTAGGAATGAGATATGGTTCACTGTTTGATGCTACTCAGACAATGGCTCTTCCAGTTGGCGATGGTACAACAGAGGTTCAGGTTGTTTCATGGTATGACAACGAGAACTCTTACACAAGCCAGATGGTAAGAACAATCAAATACTTTGGAAAACTTCTTGAGGCTTAATTCTTTTTGAGAAATTAGAATCTCAGAGATTTATCTGAATTATTGACTCACAATGGGGTCCGGTCTTATTGTAGGACCGGACTCCATTTTCTTTGTGCAGAACAGATTCTGCACGTGAAAGTGACAGGAAATAGAAATACAGGAGGCTATGAAAAATGGCAGCACTTAATAAAAAATCCGTAGATGATATCAATGTAAAAGGAAAAAGAGTTCTTGTAAGATGTGATTTCAACGTACCTCTTCAGGATGGAAAGATTACAGATGAGAACCGTATCGTGGCAGCTCTTCCTACAATCAAGAAGCTGATCGCTGATGGAGGAAAAGTAATCCTTTGCTCCCACCTTGGAAAACCGAAGGGAGAGCCAAAGCCGGAGCTTTCACTTGCACCAGTAGCAGTAAGACTTTCTGAGCTCCTCGGACAGGAAGTTAAATTTGCAGCTGATCCGGAAGTAGTTGGACCAAACGCAAAAGCAGCTGTTGAAGCTATGAAAGATGGAGATGTTATCCTTCTTGAAAATACACGTTACAGAGCAGAAGAGACAAAGAATGGTGAAGCATTCAGCAAAGATCTTGCATCTCTTTGTGATGTATTTGTAAACGATGCATTCGGAACAGCTCATAGAGCACACTGCTCTAACGTAGGTGTTACACAGTTTGTTGACACAGCAGTTGTTGGATATCTTATGCAGAAAGAAATCGATTTCCTTGGAAACGCAGTAGAGAATCCGGAAAGACCATTCGTTGCAATTCTTGGAGGATCTAAAGTATCCAGTAAGATTTCCGTAATCAACAACCTTCTTGACAAAGTTGATACACTCATCATCGGTGGTGGAATGTGCTATACATTTACAAAAGCTCAGGGCGGAAGCGTAGGAAATTCCCTTCTTGAGGAAGATTACTTACAGTATGCACTTGACATGGTTAAGAAAGCAGAGGAGAAAGGTGTTAAACTTCTTCTTCCAGTAGATGCTGTTGCAGCAGATGCTTTCTCTAACGATGCAAATACAAAAGTTGTAGCTCAGAACGAGATCCCGGACGGATGGATGGGTCTTGATATCGGACCTAAGACAGCTGAGATGTTCGCTGATGCTGTTAAATCTGCGAAGACAGTTGTATGGAACGGACCAATGGGATGCTTCGAGATGCCGAAATTCGCTGAAGGAACAAAGGCAGTAGCAGAAGCACTTGCCAACACAGATGCTGTAACAATCATCGGTGGTGGAGATTCTGCAGCAGCTGTTAACCAGCTTGGATATGGTGATAAGATGACACATATCTCTACAGGTGGTGGAGCTTCTCTTGAATTCCTCGAAGGAAAAGAACTTCCGGGAGTAGCGGCAGCTAACGATAAATAATAAGAATCTGTAATTACAGATTAGAAGAAACCCGTGTTGTTACATTTCACACGGGTTCTGAATATAAAATTCAAGGAGATAAGAACAATGGCAAGAAAGAAAATTATTGCAGGAAACTGGAAAATGAACAAAACTCCAAGCGAGGCAGTTGCACTTGTAGAAGAGTTAAAACCACTCGTAGCTAACGAAGACGTAGATGTCGTATTCTGCGTACCGGCTATTGATATTGTACCAGTTGTAGAGGCTGCTAAGGGAACAAACATCCAGGTTGGAGCTGAGAACATGTATTTTGAGGAGAGCGGAGCTTACACAGGTGAGATTTCCCCGAATATGCTTGTAGATGCAGGTGTTAAATATGTAGTTCTCGGACATTCTGAGAGAAGAGAGTACTTCGGTGAGACAAACGAAGATGTAAATAAGAAAATCCTGAAAGCATTTGAGCATGGTATTACACCAATCATGTGCTGTGGAGAAACTCTTGAGCAGAGAGAGCAGGGCGTAACAATGGACTTCATCCGTCAGCAGGTTAAGGTTGGATTCCAGGGTGTTACAGCAGATCAGGCTAAGACAGCAGTTATCGCTTACGAGCCAATCTGGGCAATCGGAACAGGAAAGACAGCTACAACAGAGCAGGCTGAAGAAGTTTGTGCAGGAATCCGTGCTTGCATCGCAGAAGTATATGATGAAGCTACAGCAGAAGCAATCCGTATCCAGTACGGCGGATCTGTAAACGCAGCTACAGCTCCTGAGCTTTTTGCACAGGCTAACATCGATGGAGGTCTTGTAGGTGGAGCTTCCCTTAAGGCTGACTTCGGAAAGATCGTTAACTACAAATAATAAGATCTAAGGCTGTTTCATTATAACAGATAATTAAGAAAGGTCATCTGGTCAGAAAGATATTTATATTGCCGGGCACAAGTAGTGCAGACAGTAGCGATATAGATAGCAATTCTGACAGGATGGCCTTTTTTCTTGACTTTGAAAATCATTTGAGTGTATCATAGAGGAGATTGATAAAATAATGTAACAGCTTAATGAAGAAAATAAAGCAATTAAGAAAAGGGAATATAAAAGATAGGAGATTAAGAAGCTATGGTAGGAATTATCGGAGCGATGGAAGAAGAAGTCCGTGAGCTGATCGAGGATATGACAGAATGCGAGATGCAGGAAAAGGCATCCATGAAATTTTATAAAGGTCAGCTTTATGGAAAAGAAGCAGTTGTTGTACAGAGCGGAATCGGTAAAGTGAACGCGGGAATCTGTACACAGATCCTTGCAGACTTTTATCAGGTGGATCAGCTGATTAATACAGGTGTAGCCGGTTCTCTGGATGCAGAGATCAATATCGGAGATATTGTTGTATCTACAGATGCAGTAGAGCATGATATGGATGTCAGTGCATTGGGAGATCCTGTCGGACAGGTGCCGCGTATGGATGTATTTGCATTTCCGGCAGATAAAGAACTTGTGAGAAAAGCAGTGGAAGCAAATAAAAAGGCGAATTCAGATATTCGTACATTTACAGGAAGAGTTGCAAGCGGAGACCAGTTTATTTCTGAAAAAGAAGTAAAAGAACGTATTGTTAATAATTTTGGTGCGAAATGTGCTGAGATGGAAGGAGCAGCAATTGCTCACGGTGCGTATTTGAATCATGTTCCATGTGTGATCATTCGTGCAATTTCAGATAAGGCAGATGGAAGTGCACAGGTGGATTATCCTACATTTGAGAAACAGGCGATCGTTCATGGTGTAAAGCTGATGAAAGAATTGCTTCCGACATTATAAGATTTTTAATGTAGTGATTTTTACATGAATTCAGGCGAAAATCTGCTTATTTTCGGATATATTTGACCAGAGCTCTGACTTGCAAAATTGTGCTAAAACTAGTACAATAAAGCGTAGAGTTAAAAAATAGACAATCTTAATGCAAAGGAGATATTGAGATGAGCAAAAAACCAACCGTATTGATGATTTTAGATGGATATGGATTAAGAGATAAGACAGAGGGTAATGCAGTAGCACTTGCGAATACTCCTGTTATGGATAAACTGATGGCAGAGTATCCGTTTGTAAAAGGAAATGCAAGCGGACTTTCTGTAGGTCTTCCGGATGGACAGATGGGTAACTCAGAAGTAGGACATATGAATATGGGTGCCGGACGTATCATTTATCAGGAACTTACAAAGATCACAAAGTCTATCGAAGACGGAGATTTCTTTGAGAACAAAGCTCTTCTTGCAGCTTGTGAGAATGTAAAGAAGAACGATTCTGCACTTCATCTGATGGGACTTGTATCTGACGGAGGAGTTCATAGTCATATTACTCATATTTATGGAATTCTTGAGCTCGCCAAGAGACAGGGAATTGAGAAAGTATATGTTCATTGTTTCCTTGACGGCCGTGATACACCACCGGCATCAGGTAAAGAGTATGTAGAGCAGCTTGAAGCAAAGATGAAAGAGATTGGTGTAGGTGAGGTTGCATCTGTATCCGGACGTTACTATGCAATGGATCGTGATAACCGTTGGGATCGTGTGGAGAAAGCTTACAAAGCATTAGTTGCAGGAGAAGGCAATACAGCAGAATCCGCAACAGCAGGAATCCAGGCTTCCTACGATGAAGATGTAACAGACGAGTTCGTAGTACCATTTGTTGTAACAAAAGACGGTGCTGCAACAGCAACAATCAAAGAAAATGATTCTGTTGTATTCTTCAACTTCCGTCCTGACAGAGCAAGAGAGCTCACAAGAACATTCTGTGATGACGGTTTTGACGGATTTGAAAGAGGAGACAGAGTGAAGACTACATTCGTATGCTTCACAGAGTATGATGCGACAATCGAGAATAAGATGGTTGCATTCGTAAAAGAATCTATTACGAATACATTTGGACAGTTCCTTGCAGATAACGGACTGAAACAGGCTCGTATTGCAGAGACAGAGAAATATGCTCACGTAACATTCTTCTTCAATGGTGGAGTAGAAGAGCCGAATGAGGGAGAGGACAGAATCCTTGTGAAATCCCCTAAGGTTGCTACTTATGACCTGAAACCGGAGATGAGCGCTTACGAAGTATGTGACAAGCTTGTTGGAGCGATCAAGTCTGAGAACTATGATGTGATCGTGATCAACTTTGCAAACCCTGACATGGTAGGACATACAGGTGTTCAGGAAGCTGCGATCAAGGCTGTAGAAGCAGTTGACGAGTGTGTAGGAAAGGCTGTAGAGGCTCTGAAAGAAGTAGACGGACAGATGTTCATCTGCGCTGACCACGGAAATGCAGAGCAGCTGATCGATGAGGAGACAGGTGAGCCATTCACAGCTCATACAACAAATCCGGTACCGTTTATCCTTGTAAATGCTGATCCGGCTTACAAATTAAGAGAAGGCGGATGCCTGGCAGACATCGCTCCGACACTGATCGAGCTGATGGGAATGCAGCAGCCGGCTGAGATGACAGGAAAATCTCTGTTAGTGAAATAATTCATAAGTGTTGAATTTGGATTCAGGCAACTTGAATGATTCTTTCAAGAGAAAAGAATCTAGAAGAAAATTGCGTGGATTAAGATAGAAGTGAAAAGGGAAAGCTATTGACTGCGATAACAACAGTGCTTGTTTTAGTTTATCGTAATTGATAGCTTTCCTTTTCCCTATAGGTTGTTGTTCGCAGTAGATGTGTACAGCAATACCTATAGTTCAGAGAGGAAAGGAAAAGTCATGCGTGAAAGATTGACAAAAAATGATGTAGAAAAGATTCAGGCAGAGATTGAGCATCGAAAATTAGTAGAACGTAAAGAATTGATTGAAGCAGTGAAAGAAGCAAGATCTCATGGAGACTTGAGTGAGAACTTCGAATATCACGCAGCGAAAAAAGCGAAGAATCAGAACGAAAGTCGTATTCGTTATCTGGAAAGAATGCTCAAGACAGCTGAGATTGTGGAAGATCATTCGAAAGAGGATGAAATTGGCCTGAATAATACCGTAGAACTTTATTGTGAAGACGATGATGAGATCGAGACATATCGCATTGTAACTTCTGTAAGAGGAAGCTCTTTGAACGGACTGGTCAGCATAGAATCTCCGATTGGAAAAGCCCTGCTCGGACATAAAGAAGGCGAGAGAGTCTATATTAAAGTGAACGATGATTTCGGCTATTATGTGGTGATCCGTAAAGTGATAAAAACTGAAAGTGAAGAGGATGATCAAATTAGAAAATTTTAATAGAGTGAGGAATTGGAAATGAAAATAACAACTGTACTGTTTGATCTGGACGGAACACTCACAGATTCAGGTCCGGGAATTATGAATTCTGTAAAATATGCGCTGGAGAAGGTGGGAGAACCGACACCTGACGTAGATGAATTACGTAAATTTATTGGACCACCGCTGAAGGGTCAGTTTATGGAACACTGTGGAATTGATGAAGAAAAAGCAGCAGAGATGGTTACTCTTTATCGAGAATATTTCACAGTGACAGGTATTTTTGAAAACAGTGTGTATGATGGCGTAGAAGAGATGCTCAAGACATTGAAACAAGCGGGAATCAAGATTGCGATGGCGACATCCAAGCCGGAAAAATTTGCTAAAATCATCGCAGATCACTTTGGACTGGCTCAATATTTTGATGTGATCGGCGGGGCATGTATGGATGAGACACGTACAGAAAAACAAGATGTTATCCGTTATGTCTTGGAACAGTGCGAAGAGAAAGAACTGGATAAAATCGTAATGGTCGGAGATCGTTCTTATGACATACTAGGAGGCCATGCGGAAGGGCTGAAAGTGATCGGTGTTCTGTATGGATACGGAGATTTAAAAGAACTCTCAGAGGCAGGTGCAGATGCTCTGGCAACAACACCACAGGAAGTGGCCGAACTGGTTCTGGAAACCGAATAAAGTAAATCGATTTAACAATAGTTTGATTTATTTTACATAGATTTAGCATTGGAAGAAAATGAGACTTTACAAATACCCTCTATACTAAGAATTGTCAAAAGGAAAAACACTTAGACATTTTTAGTAGAAAGAGGGTAATTTTTATGTATGGAAAACTTTGGAGTTTTGTAAATCATTATATAGATGCAGATCATGCACTTGCAGTATATCTGCCAATTTTAATTGTAGGATGGACAATCATAGGAACACTGTTTGGATTAGGAGTATGTTCTGCAATCAGGATAGATCTGATACAGAGTCTGGCAGATATCCTCTGTGCAGGAGGATACGCAGGAATTTTCCTGGGACTTTTCGGGGGAATCCTTTACTTGTATCGGAAATAAAATTTAGCGTAGAGATTCTTATTTGAGTATCGGACGAAAACTGAAAATATGATTTTGAAGAGTCGATTGTTAGAAGAACGATACAGGAACGCTGACTCAGGGTTATGCACGCTGTTCATACTAGGAAAAACAATAGACTGCTAAAAGCAAAGAAAGGATTGACAAACTCGCTGCTGCTCAAACAGCTGTCAATCCTTTCTTTAACGCAATCTATTGTTTTTCAAGTATGAGCAAGCATGCTCCACATTCGTCTTCGCCCCTGTATCATTCTTCTAACATGAAACTTCTCGAAGTTCATATTTTCTGTTTTCTGTTTACTGAAAAAGATAGACTTCTACGCTAAATTTTATTGAAAAATACGTTGGAAGCCAGTGTACTGTCTTGTTGACATTTTGCTAAATAACTTATGTAAATTTCCATCTGCTACGTTTTGGTTTTAAGTAGAGTTCTTCTTTCGAGAAAGTAGAAATCTGATATCGCTGAAAACTTACAGATAGACAAACATCGAGGGTTTGATTCAGGTGACTGTTCTGTGTGCTTGGAAAGACTTAAAAAACGAAAGATTACGTTGAAGCAATGCGAGGCAGCTGTCTGAAGCGGCAGCGAGTTTGCCGAACACTGCTTTGTTCTTAGTAACCTTTCGTTTTTTTTAGCCTTTCCTGTATACAGAACCCGGAGCCTGCATCAAACCCTCGATGTCTGTCTATTCGAATAAACTTTATATGCGATATCTGATTTCGTCCGAACTCGAAAAAGAATCCCTACGATAAATTTCTATTTCTCCAAATTCTTAAACGCCGTCGACAGCATCAGTTTGATACGATTCAACTGATTTACTTCACTTGCGCCCGGATCGAAGTCGATTGCTACGATGTTGGATTCAGGGTGTCTGCGGCGGAGTTCTTTGATAACTCCCTTACCTACAACATGGTTTGGCAGGCAGGCGAATGGCTGGGTGCAGACAATATTTCCGGCACCGCTGTGAATGAGTTCGAGCATCTCACCGGTCAGGAACCATCCTTCACCGGTTTGGTTTCCGAGAGATACGATCTCTGAAGCCATTTTTGCAAGATCTTCAATGTGAGCCGGCGGATCAAAGTGTTTACTTTCTGCAAATGCTTTGGAAGCCGGAGCACGGAACCATTCCAGAGCTTTGATTCCAAGATTTCCTGCTGTTGCTTTGGACTTCTTCATTCCCAGATGGGAAACTTTGAAGTTCTGATTGTAGAAGCAGTAGAGCAGGAAGTCGAGAAGATCCGGAACAACTGCTTCGGCGCCTTCACTTTCCAAAAGCTCTGCCAGATGATTGTTGGCAGCCGGAAGGAATTTAACAAGGATTTCTCCAACGATTCCAACACGAGGTTTCTTAATGTCGAGTGTTTCTATATTATCAAAATCATTGATGATATCTTTACAAAGCTTCTTAAATCTCTTACGGGACGGATATCCTTCGGACACAAACTTCTTAACAACTTCAACCCATTTGCGGTGAATCTTATCTGTAGTTCCCGGTACGGCCTCATAAGGACGCATACGGTAAACGCATTTCATAAAGATATCTCCGAATACTGCTGCGTAGATTCCGCGGAGAACCAGTGCAGGAGAAAGTTTGAATCCAGGATTATCTTCCAGTCCACTTAAGTTAAGTGAGATAACCGGAATATGCTCCATGCCGGCTTTCTTAAGTGCACGACGGATAAATCCGATATAGTTCGAAGCACGGCAGCCACCACCAGTTTGTGTGATGATAACAGCTGTATGATTCAAGTCATATTTTCCGGATAACAGTGCATCCATGATCTGACCGACAACGATCAGAGAAGGGTAGCAAGCATCGTTATTTACATATTTTAATCCCATATCGACAGCCTGTTTGTTATCGTTAGGAAGAACATCGATGTTGTATCCGGCAGCGCGGAAAGCAGGCTCAAGCAGTTCAAAATGAATCGGAGACATCTGCGGACAGAGAATTGTATAATCCTTACGCATTTCTTTTGTAAATGTAACCTTTTCGATAGAAGCCGGACGAATGGTACGTTTTTCCTGTTTCTTTTCACGCACACGGATTGCGGCGAGAAGAGAGCGTACACGGATTCTTGCAGCTCCAAGATTATTTACTTCATCAATCTTCAAAGTTGTGTAGATCTTATCTGAATTTGTAAGGATCTCAGCAACCTGATCTGTTGTAACAGCATCCAGTCCACATCCGAAGGAGTTGAGCTGAATCAGATCAAGATTCTCCGTTGTCTTTACATAATTCGCGGCAGCATACAGTCTGGAGTGGTACATCCACTGATCCATAACATTCAGAGGGTGCTCTGCCGGATTCAAATGAGAGACAGAGTCTTCTGTAAGTACTGCAATATTGTAGGATGTAATCAATTCAGGAAGACCATGATTTACCTCCGGATCGATATGGTATGGACGACCGGCAAGTACGATACCGCGGTTTCCTGTTTCATTTAAGAAACGGATTGTTTCTTCCCCTTTATTTCTCATATCCTGACGACAGGCAGCAAGTTCATTCCATGCGTCATGGACTGCTGACTTGATTTCGCTTTCGGAAAGAGAGAACTTCTTACTTAATTCTTCTACAAGACGATAAGAAATCGTCTCTTCACTTTCAAAATTCAAGAATGGATGGATAAAATCAACTTCTCCGTTGACGATCGGGTCCATGTTATTCTTGATGTTTTCCGGATAAGAAGTAACGATCGGACAGTTGTAGTGATTATCAGAATCAGCAAATTCTTTCCGCTCATACGGGATTGACGGATAGAAAATGTGTTTCACTCCCTGATTGATCAGCCACTGTACATGTCCGTGCGCCAGTTTCGCCGGATAACACTCGGATTCACTTGGAATAGATTCAATACCAAGTTCATAAACCTTTCTTGTGGAAGCTGGTGACAGAACAACACGGAATCCAAGTTTTGTAAAAAATGTGAACCAGAACGGATAGTTCTCATACATATTCAATACGCGAGGAATACCGATTAATCCGTGTTTTGCCTCTTCTTCGGAAAGCGGTTCATAATCAAAATAGCGATGCAATTTATATTCAAATAAATTCGGCATCTGATTTTTTGATTTCTCTTTTCCAAGTCCGCGCTCACAGCGATTTCCTGTGATGAATTTACGTCCACCACTGAAATGGTTGATCGTCAGACGGCAGTTGTTTGTACATCCACGACATTTTGTCATTGTTGTGGAGTATTCAAGGGAACGGATGTCATCAATGGAAAGCATGGTTGTGCCTTCGCAGTCAACATAACGTTCTCGGGCAATCAGAGCTGCACCGAATGCACCCATGATTCCGGCAATGTCCGGGCGGATCGCTTCGCAGTTTGCGATTTTCTCAAAGCTTCGAAGAACTGCATTATTATAGAAGGTACCTCCCTGAACAACAATATGATTTCCAAGTTCGGATGCATCAGATACTTTGATTACCTTGAACAGGGCATTCTTGATAACAGAATAAGCAAGTCCGGCTGAGATATCAGCAACAGACGCCCCCTCTTTCTGTGCCTGTTTTACTTTGGAGTTCATAAATACAGTACAGCGTGTTCCGAGATCGATCGGGTTCTGTGCATAAAGTGCTTCGTGAGCAAAATCCTCTACCGAATAATTCAGAGATTTTGCAAATGTCTCAATGAAAGAACCGCATCCGGAAGAGCAGGCTTCGTTCAGCTGAACACTGTCGACAGTCTGATTTTTGATTTTGATACATTTCATATCCTGACCGCCAATGTCCAGAATACAGTCTACATCCGGTTCAAAGAAGGATGCTGCATAATAATGAGAAACAGTCTCAACTTCTCCTTCATCAAGCATCAGAGCAGCTTTGATCAGTGCTTCGCCGTATCCTGTGGAACAGGAATGAACAATCTCTACACCCTCAGGGAGTTGATCGTAAATATCTTTGATCGCTGTGATCGTTGTACCAAGCGGATCCCCGTCGTTGTTGTGATAGAAGGAATAAAGAAGTGTTCCGTCTTCACCAACGAGAGCTGCTTTTGTAGTTGTTGAACCGGCATCGATTCCAAGAAATGCTTTTCCTTTGTATGAGGCAAGATCTTTTACCGGCACCTGATGCTTTGCATGGCGGGAAATGAATTCCTCGTAATCAGCAGTTGTTGCAAACAGTGGATCCAGACGTTCCACTTCAAAATCCATTTGGATTTTATTCTCGAGACGATTCTGCATATCACGCAGTTCCATCGGAGTATCTTTTTTGGAATTCAGTGCGGAACCAATCGCAGCAAACAAATGTGAGTGATTTGGTGCGATAATATGTTCATCATCCAGTTTTAATGTGCGGATGAATGCTTCTCTTAATTCTGAGAGGAAATGAAGTGGACCTCCTAAAAATGCAACATGACCACGGATCGGTTTTCCACAGGCAAGACCACTGATGGTCTGATTCACAACAGCCTGGAAAATGGATGCGGCAAGGTCTTCCTTAGCAGCACCGTCATTGATCAGTGGCTGGATATCTGTCTTGGCAAATACACCGCAGCGCGCAGCGATAGAGTATAATGCTTTGTAATTTTTAGCGTATTCATTCAGACCGGAAGCATCTGTCTGAAGAAGAGATGCCATCTGGTCAATGAAAGAACCTGTACCACCGGCACAGACACCATTCATACGCTGTTCTACATTTCCACCCTCAAAATAAATGATCTTCGCATCTTCTCCACCAAGCTCAATTGCTACATCTGTCTGAGGAGCGTAATCCTGTAGTGCAGTGGAGACTGCAATTACCTCCTGGACAAATGGAACACCGAGATGTTTGGCAAGTGTCAGACCACCGCTTCCTGTGATGACAGGAGAAACCTGGATTGGTCCAAGCTTATAAAGCGCACGGCCGAGCAGATCGGAAAGCGTCTCCTGGATATTAGCGAAATGGCGTTCATAATCAGAGAAGAGGACTTCATTTTCATCATTAAGAATTGCAATTTTTACTGTTGTGGAACCAATGTCGATTCCTAAAGTATGTAGATTTTTTGCGTTCATAATTAATATCCCCAATCTTTTGTAATTCAGTTAATTTGTCAAATTTATATGAGTTACTACCTATTAAATGCGTTTGTTAGCTCGCAATAAATAACATTATACGACAAGATTCTCAAAAAGACAATGGTTATTGTAGTGTAGTAAGTGTGAAGAAATGAGCTGCAATATGGCAAAATGTCTAAGTAGAAAGGAAAGGAAAATATCATATTCTTGTTAAAAGTGTATTAATATAAAAACAATCGTTTGACAAAACAAGTCTTCCCTTGTACAATTACTGCTATACGAAGATGTGAGTGCTGACCACATGTAGTGGACAGTAATATAAAATGAAAATAGAAGGAGAATACAAGTTGAACTGGCTTGACAAATTAGAAAAAAAATTAGGTCGTTTTGCAATACCGAATCTTACGGTGTATCTGCTGGCCGGGTATGTGATAGGTTTCGCTATTTATTATTTAGCACCGGGACTTTTAGGATGGCTTACACTGGAACCGGCATATATTTTAAGAGGACAGATCTGGAGGATTATTTCCTGGGTATTGATCCCACCAACAGGAAGTTTGATTTCTTTACTGTTTCTAGTATTATTGTACTATTCTCTTGGTTCTGCACTTGAGAGAACCTGGGGAACATTCCGTTATAATGTATACATTTTTTCAGGAATACTTTTTACAGTGATCGCAGTATTCATACTGTATGGTGTGTTTTATCTTATCTATGGAATTGAACTTCCACTTTCAAGTATCGGATTGATCAGCACGAACTACATTACAATGTCTATCTTTTTGGCATTTGCTTCCATCTATCCGGATATGGAAGTTTTACTCTATTTTATTTTACCGATTAAGATGAAATGGATGGCTTTCGTATATGTAGCAATGGCACTGTATTATTTCTTTACAGGAAGTCTCGCAACGAAAGTTGCGATTGCGGCATCCTTATTGAACTTTGTTATCTTTTTCCTGTCCAGCAGGAATATGAAGCGTTTCAGTCCGAAAGAGCAGGCGAGAAAAGCAAAGTTTAAACAGCAGACGAGACCACATATGACTTATGCGAATGGGGCAAGACACCGTTGTGCAGTCTGCGGACGTACAGAACTTGATGATCCGACATTGGAGTTCCGTTTCTGTTCAAAATGTAATGGAAACTATGAGTATTGCCAGGATCATTTATTTACACATGAACATGTGAAGTAGAAAATGAGAATTGTGTAACGCATATTTCTCATAGTTTACCGGAGATGAGGTATGGCAGTGCAGTGTATCAGATCAGAGTTGCAGCCGAAAGTGATATGGTGTAGCTTCGCTCCAGGTGTATAGGAACTTTATGGTTATATTTTTTAAAGGAGAGATTGACTTAGTATGAAAAAAACAAAAGTAGTATGTACGATGGGACCAAACACAAATGATAGAGAACTGATGAGAAAACTCATCCAGAATGGCATGGATGTAGCTCGTTTCAACTTCTCTCATGGTGATCATGAAGAGCAGAAGGGTCGTATGGATATGCTCAAAGAGCTTCGCGAGGAAGAGCATGCAACGACAGCTATTCTTCTGGATACAAAGGGACCAGAGATCCGTACAGGTGTTCTGAAAGACGGAAAGAAGATTAAGCTTGAAACAGGGAAGACCTTTACACTTACTACAGAAGATATTGTTGGTGATGAGAATAAAGTATCTATCACATATAAGGGACTTGCAGAAGATGTAAGTGAAGGAAAGATTATTTTGATCGATGATGGTCTGATCGGACTGAAAGTAATCGGAAAAACAGACAAAGAAATTCATTGTGAGATCATCAACGGTGGTGAACTCGGAGAGAAAAAGGGCGTTAATGTACCGGGAGTACCGGTAAGACTTCCGGCAATCACTGAGAAAGATAAAGAAGATATTAAATTTGGAGCAGAGCAGGGGATTGATTTTATCGCTGCATCTTTCGTAAGAAATGCAGAGTGTATTCTTGAGATCAAGGCATATCTGAAGTCTCTCGGAGCTCCTTACATTCCGATTATTGCAAAGATTGAGAATGAAGAAGGAATCAGCAATATCGATGAGATCATTCGTGCAGCAGATGGTATCATGGTTGCCCGTGGAGACCTCGGAGTTGAGATTCCGGCAGAGGAACTTCCATATCTTCAGAAGATGATGATCCAGAAATGTAACGATCAGTTCAAGACAGTTATCACAGCAACACAGATGCTCGATTCTATGATGCGTAATCCACGTCCGACAAGAGCTGAGGTAACAGACGTTGCGAACGCTGTATATGATGGAACAGATGCTGTAATGCTCTCAGGAGAGACAGCACAGGGTAAATACCCACTCGAGGCGCTTCAGATGATGGTTCATATCATTGAGCAGACAGAGAAACACCTTGATTATGATAGCATGCTTGAGAAAGAGCACGGTCATTTAAGAGGCGGAGTATCCAGTGCAATCGGATATTCATCCGTACTGGCAGCAGCAAACCTGAATGCAAAATGTATCATTACACCATCTGTATCAGGAGCAACTTCAAGAGTTGTATCCAACTTAAGACCAAGACAGGAAATCCTTGGTGTAACTCCGAACGAGAGAACACTGAGAAGAATGTCTATTTACTGGGGCGTAAGACCGCTGAAGTCTCTTGAAGTTGATACAACAGAAGATATCTGTGAAAATGCGATCGAACTGGCACAGGTAAAACAGTATGTTGAGCCGGGAGATGTTGTAGTTATCACAGCTGGAATTCCTTCAACAAATGTAAGCAAAGAGAGAAGCTTTACAAGTAATATGATGAGAATTGTGACAGTAGATTAAATTAGAAAAACTTTTAATAAGAGCCAGAACAGTTACCGTGCGAGGTGCCTGTTCTGGCTCTTATTAAATACAATCAATATATTGACATCCAACAATCAATGCTGTATAGTGTTCCTGTAAAGAACTACTAATCAGAGGGATGGTGCTATGGACGAAAGTAAAGCAATTGAATATCTGATGCATTTTGGAATGTCCCGGCAGGAAGCAACTGTTTATCTTCGGCTGATCGAAGCAGGAAAGCAGACGGGGTATGAGATTGCGAGAGATACAGGAATCTCAAGATCGAATGTGTATGCATCACTGGCAGCTCTGGTTGAGAAAGGGGCTGCATATCTGGTGGAAGAGGATGCCAAGCGATATATTCCGGTTCATGTTCAGGAGTTCTGTGGTAACAGAATCCGCAGAATGGAAGAAGAACAGAAGTGGTTGGATATGAATCTTACGGGAGAACAGAAAGAAGAAGAAGGATATGTTACGATCGATGGTCAGGAACATATTTCAGATAAGATCCATAATCTTCTGGCTAATGTGGAAGAAAGAGTGTATTGTTCCTGTTCCGGTGTCTGTCTGGAACAGTTGAAAGGACAGTTAAAGGAACTGACAGAAAAAGGAAAAAAGGTGGTTCTTGTGACAGATCATCCATTTGAACTTTCAGGGGCGATCATTTATGTGACGAAAGAAAAAGGAAATCAGATTGGTCTGATCACAGATTCTAAATATGTACTTTCGGGTGAGTATGGACAGGAGAGCAGAAACACTTGTGTCTATTCCGGACAGAGAAATTTCGTTACGCTGTTTAAAACAGCACTTGCGAATGAGATAGAATTAATCAAAATACGCGAAGGAGAAAATGAAAATGAGTAAGAAACCATTTGTGACAAAAGAACAGGTTGAAGAGATTGTAAAAACATATCCGACACCGTTCCATCTTTATGATGAGAAAGGGATCCGCGAGAATGCAAAAGCATTAAAGGAAGCATTTGCATGGAATCCGGGATATAAAGAGTATTTTGCTGTAAAGGCAACTCCGAATCCGTTCCTTTTACAGATCTTGAAAGAGTATGGATGCGGTTGTGACTGCTCCTCTTATACAGAACTGCTTATGTCAGATGCAGTTGGAATTGATGGTCATGATATTATGTTTTCCTCTAATGATACACCGGAGGAAGATTTTAAACTTGCTGATAAACTTGGAGCAATCATCAATCTGGATGATATTACACATATTGACTTCCTTGAGAAGACAATCGGACATATTCCGGAGACAATCAGTTGCCGTTATAATCCGGGCGGAATATTCAAGATCAGTAATGATATTATGGATAATCCGGGAGATTCAAAGTATGGAATGACAACAGAGCAGATCACAGAAGCATTTAAGACACTGAAGGCAAAAGGTGCAAAAGAATTTGGTATTCATGCATTCCTTGCCAGCAATACAGTGACAAATGATTATTATCCAATGCTTGCAAAAGTTCTTTTTGAACAGGCAGTACGTCTTCAGAAAGAAACAGGAGTACATATTAAGTTTATTAATCTTTCTGGTGGTATTGGAATTCCTTACACACCTGATCAGGAGCCGAATGATATCCGTGTGATCGGAGAAGGTGTCCGCAAGGTTTATGAAGAAGTACTTGTTCCGGCAGGAATGGGAGATGTTGCAATCTACACAGAGCTTGGCCGCTTTATGATGGGACCTTATGGCTGCCTTGTGACAAAAGCAATCCATGAGAAGAATACTTATAAGAACTACATCGGAGTAGATGCGTGTGCTGTTAACCTGATGCGCCCGGCAATGTATGGAGCATATCATCATATTACTGTTCTTGGAAAAGAAGATGCACCGTGCGATCACAAATATGATGTAACAGGTTCTCTGTGTGAAAATAATGATAAGTTTGCAATTGACAGAATGCTTCCGGAAGTTGATATGGGAGATTACCTTGTAATCCATGATACGGGTGCACATGGTTTCTCTATGGGATATAACTATAATGGTAAATTAAAATCAGCAGAGCTGCTCCTGAAAGAAGATGGAAGTGTACAGATGATTCGCCGTGCAGAGACACCGAAAGACTATTTTGCAACATTTGATTGTTTTGAGGTTGGAAAGAAACTTTGCAAATAAAAAACAAATAAAATCATAAAAAATAGTTGAAAAATGTGACCGGATATGGTAACATAAAAAAGCTGATTCGGACAAGAAGGTTTTCTTGTCCGACAGAATAAGCCGCTGTGGCGGAATTGGCAGACGCACTTGACTCAAAATCAAGCGGTTAGTAGCCGTGCCGGTTCGAGTCCGGCCAGCGGCATCGAACTTAATCTCTGAATATCTTACAAATTCAATGTTTGCAAGATATCCAGAGATTTTTTATATATTAGGAAAGTGCTTTCCTAATATATAAAAAACGCTCCGCTAAGGATGCGCACTGCGGCGTACAATGTAGATGTCGCAAGCGGTCTACGTTTCCACTTCGGTCCTTGCTAAACAAGCGCCATTGGCGCTTAGCAACGCCGCAGGCGCAAGAATGTGCAATGCACATTCTTTGTTCTTTGTAATTTCACTTTTTTCCACGACCAACGAGATAATCAATTGAGACTGTATAATAATCAGCAAGTTTGATGAAGACATCAATAGGAACGTTGATTTTTCCAAGTTCATATTTAGAATATGTAGTCTGTTTGATGTTGAGGTATGCAGCAACTTCTTTCTGCGTTTTATCATTATCTTCTCGCAAATTTCGTATATTTTCGAATTTCATAATCCCATCCTCGTACCTTAAAGCCGGTGTGCGAACTTAACCGGAAACAAGCTATTGTTCACAGTATCCAGTGAACAATAATCTGATATCTTTTGTATTTTTGGATTATTATATAAAAGTCCTGACACGACTATTGAAATATAGTCGTACTACGACTATAATTGATAAAAACATGAAGAAATGTGCGAGAAATGAGACAGCATAAGAACTAAGGGGAATGGGAGAAAGTGATGAATAAAGAAAAAATAGATGATATGGATTATTATGAAAAATATCTGTTGAATGCGACGAAAGAAGAAAGGGATTGCTATATAAAAGAACATCCTGATTTTATGAATGAATATCCGGTATCGTATGAACATCGGGAACTGCTTCAGGATAAGATTTATCGTGGATTGATGCGTAAGATCCGGGATTATGAAAAAAGTCGTGAGCAATAAAAAACTGACAGATCACAACAGAAACAGAATGAAATTCTTAATGGACAGAAAATGTTTCGTGTGGTTTGTCAGTTTGTTTTAAATAAACAGAGATGTTAATCAAGCTTTCTTAAAATGTTTTTTAATTCTGAAAAAGAATGTATCGTCGGATAATCTTCCTTAACATCTCCAAGTCCATATTCAGCAAAGATAAAAGGAATACCGGCTTTTTTGCAGGAATCAGCATCGCCCTGGGTATCTCCGACATAGACAGGGGATGTCAGGTTATTTTTCTCCATTAATTTCAGAATCGTCTGGTCTTTGGAAGTCTGCGTCTGGCCAAAACAAAGGAAATCTTTGATATATGGTTTCATGCCTGCGCCTTTCATCATAACTTCAATATATCCGCACTGGCAATTGCTTACAATAAAAAGAGGATATTCTAGAGCCAGCTCCTTGAGTGTGTCCATAACGCCTTCGTAGTAAACACCGGGATGTGTTTCAAGATAGCGGTTTTCATAATCAAAACAGATATCCATCAGTTTTCTTCGAGAGTTCGGGTCGAGATCGGGAAAAACTCCGGCAGCAATTTCGTCCATTGTCTTTCCAAACAGTCCCTGAAGAATTTCACGGTTTAAGTTTGGCTCAAGATCAGAGTTCTCTTTTATTGCAAGATTCCAGGATTCGGCTACAACTTCAACAGAATCCCAAAGTGTTCCATCTACATCAAATATAATTCCATCCATAATAATTCTCCTGATAGTATTTTTGAAAATATTGTTTACAAGATATTGGAGTCAAAAGCCCTAAATAATGATACCATAAAATGAACCTTTAAAAAAGAAGTTAATTAGTGTATACTTTAATAATGGTTAAAATTAAATGCAACAAAAAGCAAGAGATAATAGGAGAGAATCTGATGAGAGATAAAATTGTACTGATCGATGGACACAGTATATTGAACCGGGCGTTTTATGGAGTTCCGGATCTGACGAATTCGGAAGGACTGCATACAAACGCAGTTTATGGATTCCTGAATATTATGTTTAAGATATTAGATGAAGAGAAGCCGGAATATCTGACGGTTACATTTGATGTGCATGCGCCGACATTTCGCCATGAGATGTTTGCAGATTATAAGGGCACGAGAAAGCCGATGGCAGAGGAACTGCGTCAGCAGGTGCCTGTGATCAAGGACGTTCTGCGTGCGATGCATATAGAAGTGATTGAAAAGGCCGGACTTGAGGCGGATGATCTTTTGGGAACCTTGTCTCATCGTTGTGAGGAGAAAGGAATGGATGTTTCCATCATTTCCGGAGACCGTGATACGCTTCAGCTTGCGACAGAGCATATTAAGATCCGCATTCCAAAGACGAAGCAGGGGAAGACGGAAGTAGAAGATTATTATGCGGCAGATGTGCAGGAACGCTATGGAGTAACACCGAAGGAATTTATTGATGTAAAGGCTTTGATGGGTGATACTGCTGATAATATTCCTGGTGTTCCGGGAGTTGGCGAAAAGACAGCGACAAAGATCATTCAGCAGTACCAGACGATTGAAAATGCATACGAGCATGTTGATGAGCTGAAACCGCCAAGAGCAAGCAAGAATCTGAAAGAATTCTGGGAGCAGGCACAGCTTAGTAAGACACTTGCGACGATTAAACTGGATGCAGATATTACCTTTGAACTTGAAAATGCCAGACATGAGAATCCTTATACAAAAGAAGCTCATGAATTATTCCAAAGACTGGAGTTTAAAAATCTGCTTGGAAGATTTGATGTAGAAGCGTCAGTGAATGATGTGGAAAAATATTTTCGTGAGGTAACAGGAAAAGAAGAAATTGAGAAAGTCTTTAAAGAGGCGGAGAAAGCAGAGACCGTTGGTGTGGCATTTTCCAAAGATGCTGGAAATGTTCTCCCATTGTTTGCACATGCTTCAGGATACGGAAGGGTTTCTCTTTGCTATGAAGCAGAGAAGATTGTTACGATTCCTTGTGATATGGATGCTGATTTTGAATATCTGACAGGAAAGTTGTCTCATCTTGCAAAAAGTGTGAAACGTTTTTCAATGTGTGGATTGAAAGAATATCTGGAATGGCTGCCGGAACTTACAAGTGAGAACGGGTTTGATGCAATCGTAGCAGCATATCTTCTGAATCCTCTGAAAAATGATTACAATGCAGAAGATGTGGCAAGAGAACATTTGAATCTTTTAATTGATGAAAAACTTGATGAGGGTACAAAATCATGTTATGAGGCATATACAGCTTATGCCTGTGTCCCGGTTCTTGAGAAGAAACTGGAAGAGAATGGAATGTTCCGTTTGTTTAATGAAATTGAAATGCCGTTAGTATTTACATTGTATGATATGGAACAGGCCGGTGTTAAGGTTGAAGGTGAAGAGCTGAAGCGTTACGGAGAAGAGCTTGGAGCGAGAATCGTTGAGCTGGAAAAAGAGATTTATGAAATGGCAGGGGAAGAGTTTAATATCAATTCTCCAAAACAGCTTGGTGTGATTCTTTTTGAAAAACTGGAAATGCCTCATGCAAAGAAGACAAAGACCGGGTATTCTACAGCAGCGGATGTGTTAGATAAACTTGCACCGGAATATCCTATCGTAGCAAAGATTCTGGAGTATCGTCAGCTTGCAAAACTGAAGTCAACATATGCAGATGGACTTGCGAATTATATAGGAATGGATGGAAGAATCCACAGTAAATTCAATCAGACGATCACAGCAACCGGACGTATCAGCAGTACAGAACCGAATCTGCAGAATATACCGGTTCGTATGGAGCTTGGACGTCTGATCCGTAAAGTATTTGTACCAAAAGAAGGCTGTGTCTTTGTGGATGCGGATTATTCTCAGATCGAGCTTCGTATTCTGGCGCATTGTTCCGGTGATGAACAGCTGATCCAGGCATATCGTGAAGCGAGAGATATTCACCGAATGACAGCTTCCCAGGTATTCCATGTACCATTTGATGAAGTGACAGATCTGCAGAGAAGAAATGCAAAAGCAGTTAATTTCGGCATTGTGTATGGAATCAGTTCTTTTGGACTGAGTCAGGATCTGAGTATTTCGAGAAAAGAGGCGGCACAGTATATTGAGCATTATTTTGAATCCTACCCGGGAATTAAGACATTTCTTGATAAATGTGTGAGCGATGCGAAAGAAAAAGGATATGCAGAGACTTTATATGGAAGAAGAAGACCGATGCCGGAATTAAAATCCAGCAATTTTATGCAGAGAAGTTTTGGAGAGCGTGTGGCAATGAATGCACCGATCCAGGGAACTGCTGCAGATATTATTAAAATAGCAATGATTCATGTAAATGAAGAATTGAAGAAGAGAAATCTGAAATCACGGATGATCCTTCAGGTGCATGATGAACTTTTGATCGAAGCAGATGAAACAGAATTAGAAGAAGTGCAGCAGATCCTTCAGGATAAGATGGAACACGCAGCAGAATTGTTAGTTCCGCTTAGCGTAGATATGCATACAGGGAAGAACTGGTATGAGGCAAAATAAGATGAAAGTAATTGGAATCACGGGTGGAGTTGGCTCCGGAAAAAGTGAAGTTTTAAAATTTCTTGAACAGGAATACGGTGCGGTAGTCTGCCAGATGGATGAAGTTGCAAAGCAGATCCAGAAGAAAGGGACACAGGCATTTTCGAGAATTGTACAAGAATTTGGTGAACAGATTGTCGGAAACAATGGTGAACTGGATCGCATGAAACTTGGAAGCTGCGTATTTGCAGATGAGAAGAAATTACAAAGATTGAATGAGATTGTACATCCGGAAGTGCTGGAATGGGTTCGGAAAGATATCTTGAAGAAAAAAGAAGAGTGCTGCTCTTATTATATAGTAGAAGCAGCACTTCTTCCGGAAGTAGGAAAGGAACTGTGTGATGAGCTGTGGTATATTTACACAGATGAAGCGGTTCGGAGAGAACGACTGAAAAGTTCCAGACATTATACGGATGAAAAGATCACCAGAATGATTGCTTCACAACCGGTAGAAGAAGTATTTCGAAAGGCATGCACAGTTGTAATTGATAATAGTGGAGACTTTGAAGCAACAAAGAGACAAATAGGAGATAGATTGAACAAATGAGAATGTGCAGTATTGCAAGCGGCAGCAGTGGAAACTGTATCTATGTAGGAAGTGATAATTCCCATCTTCTGATTGATACGGGGATTAGTAAGAAACGAATTGAAGAAGGTCTGAATAAGTTGGAGATTAAAGGGGATGAACTCGATGGAATTCTGATCACACATGAACATTCGGATCATATTAAGGGACTTGGTGTGTTCAGCAGAAAGTACGAGATACCAATTTATGCGACTCCGGGAACGATTGCAGGAATCAAAGAGTCTTCCAGTCTTGGAAAGATGCCGGAAGGACTTTTACATCCGATTAAGGCAGATCACCCATTTCAGCTTGGTGAACTGGACGTACACCCATTTGCTATTTCCCATGATGCAAATGAACCGTCCGGATATCGTATTGAACAAGGTGGGAAGTCCGTAGCAGTTGCAACAGATCTTGGAAAATATGATGATTATACAGTGAAGAATCTGAAAAATCTGGATGCGATCCTTCTGGAAGCAAACCATGATATCCATATGCTGGAAGTCGGAGGATATCCATATTATTTGAAGCAGAGAATTCTTGGCGATCGCGGTCATTTATCAAATGAATTGTCAGGACAGCTTCTTTGTGATATACTACATGATAATCTGAAACACATCATGCTTGGTCATCTGAGCAAGGAGAACAATTACGCAAGACTTGCCTATGAGACAGTGAAGTTGGAAGTTACGCTTGCAGATAATGAATATAAAGGGGAAGACCTGAATATGTTCGTTGCAAGCCGGGAATCGGTTTCGGATATTATTAATGTATAAAATTGAGTGAATCAAAGCGGAGGTACAGAAAGAATGAAGAAATGTATTGTCACAGTACTTGGAAAAGACACAGTAGGAATTATTGCAAAAGTATGTACATATCTTGCAGAAAATGAAATCAATATTCTTGATATTTCACAGACAATTGTTCAGGGATATTTCAACATGATGATGATCGTAGATGTTGCGAATCTGAAGAAAGATTTCAAAGAAGTTTGTGATGAGATGGATGTACTTGGCAAAGAGATCGGTGTAACAATTCATTGTCAGAGAGAAGAGATTTTTGAGAAAATGCACCGTCTGTAAGAAGTCGGAGATAAGGTGAGGATAAGACTATGATTAATATGTATGAAGTATCAGAAACCAATAAGATGATCGAAAGCGAGAACCTTGATGTCCGCACGATCACTCTTGGAATCAGTCTGTTGGACTGTGTGGATTCTGATCTGGATGAACTGAACCGTAAGATTTATGAGAAGATTACAACAGTTGCAAAAGATCTTGTATCTACAGGAAAAGACATTGAGAAAGAATTCGGAATTCCGATCGTAAATAAGAGAATTTCAATTACACCTGTATCGCTTGTTGGAGCAGCAGCGTGTAAGACTCCGGAAGATTATGTGACAATCGCACGTACACTTGACCGCGCAGCGGAAAAAGTAGGTGTAAACTTCATTGGCGGATACTCCGCGCTTGTGTCGAAAGGAATGACACCAAGTGAAGAGAATCTGATCCGTTCAATCCCGCAGGCACTGGCCGAGACAGAGAGAATCTGTAGTTCCGTCAATGTGGGATCAACAAAGACAGGTATCAATATGGATGCAGTCCGTCTGTGTGGACAGATTGTGAAAGAAGCGGCAGAGGCAACGAAAGACAGAGATTCTCTTGGTTGTGCAAAGCTTGTTATTCTTTGCAATGCACCGGATGATAATCCGTTTATGGCAGGTGCATTCCTCGGTGTGACTGAGGCAGATACGATTATTAATGTAGGTGTCAGCGGACCGGGAGTTGTAAAGAAAGCGATTGAAAAAGCACGTGGAAAAGGTTTTGAAGAACTCTGTGAAACAATTAAGAAAACAGCGTTTAAGATTACACGAGTAGGACAGCTTGTTGCAGGAGAGGCTTCTGCACGTCTTGGAATTCCATTTGGAATCATTGATCTTTCTCTTGCTCCGACTCCGGCAGTTGGAGATAGTATTGCAGAGATCCTGGAGGAAATCGGACTGGAGCGCGTTGGTGCACCTGGAACAACAGCAGCACTTGCAATGCTCAATGACCAGGTGAAGAAGGGCGGCGTTATGGCATCTTCTTATGTAGGTGGACTCAGCGGTGCATTTATTCCGGTCAGTGAAGATCAGGGAATGATTGATGCAGTAAATGCAGGATCTCTTACACTTGAGAAGTTAGAGGCAATGACATGCGTATGCTCTGTAGGACTTGACATGATCGCAATCCCTGGAAAGACATCAGAAGCGACAATCTCTGGAATTATTGCAGATGAGATGGCAATTGGTATGGTCAACCAGAAGACGACAGCAGTGCGTTTGATTCCAGTCATCGGTAAAGACGTTGGAGACGTGGCAGAATTTGGTGGACTGTTAGGTTATGCACCGATTATGCCGGTGAATGAATTTGGATGTGATGCGTTTATCAACAGACAGGGACGTATTCCGGCGCCGATTCATAGTTTTAAGAATTAACGAGGGAGAAATTTGATGAGTAAAGTTGCAATTGTAACGGATAGTAATAGCGGTATAACACAGGAACAGGGAAAAGAACTTGGGATTTTTGTTCTTCCGATGCCATTCTTTATTGATGGAGAGCTTTATCTGGAGGATATCACACTTTCCCAGAGTGAATTTTATGAAAAGCTCGGAGCAGATTCCGATATCTCAACATCACAGCCATCCCCGGGAGAGGTCATGGATCTCTGGGATAAAGTTCTGGAAGAATATGATGAGCTTGTATGTATTCCGATGTCCAGTAGCTTGAGCAGCACATGTGCAACAGCAATTACTCTTGCAGCTGAATATGACGGACGCGTTCAGGTGGTTGATAATCAGAGAATTTCAGTTACACAGGAGCAGTCTGTTCTGGATGCAATGAATCTGCGTGAAGAAGGAAAGAGTGCAGCAGAGATCAAAGAAATACTGGAGAAAGAAAAACTTCAGGCAAGCATTTATATTACGGTGGATACTTTAAAATACCTGAAAAAAGGTGGAAGAATCACACCGGCAGCAGCGGCAATCGGAACTGTGCTGAACTTAAAGCCTGTTCTTCAGATCCAGGGAGAAAAGCTGGATGCATTTTCGAAAGCAAGAGGCTGGAAAACGGCGAAGAAGACAATGCTCAATGCAATCGAGAAAGATCTGAATGGACGCTTTGCCGATGTTAAGGATCAGATGGCTCTTGGTATGGCTTACACATGCAGTAAAGAAGAAGCACAGGAGTGGAAAGCAGAGATCGAAGAAAGATTTCCGGGATATGAGATTATGGAAGGACCATTGTCATTGAGTGTGGCCTGCCATATTGGTCCGGGGGCACTGGCGATTACTTGCATGAAGAGATTGTAAACTGGTAACTGTGACGAAATGCGTAGCATTTTGGAAGTTGGCTCTGAACAGTTACATAATCTGTATTGGTGAGAGGTGGTACTGTTCACACGTGGTGTGAGCAGTACTCTGCTTTTTTAGGAGAATATTATGAAAATAGTTGGTCTTATTACAGAATATAATCCATTTCACAATGGACATCTTTATCATATTAAAGAATCTTTGCGTGTAACCGGTGCAGATGCAGCCGTTGTTGTTATGAGTGGTGACTATGTGCAGCGGGGAACACCTGCAATCATGCCTAAAAGGATACGTGCAGAGATGGCACTGATGTGTGGTGCTGGAGCTGTCTTTGAACTTCCGGTCTGTTATGCGACGGGATCTGCGGAGCTTTTTGCACTTGGATCCGTATCTCTTTTAGAGTCTCTTGGAATTGTTGATTCTATCTGTTTTGGCAGTGAATGTAATGATCTCCCAATCTTGGAACAGCTTGCAGAACTACTTCTTGAAGAACCTGAAGCCTACCAGATTCTGTTGAAAGATTATCTGAAACAAGGGATGTCTTTTCCACGCGCCAGACAGGAAGCAATTCTTTCTTATACAGAAGATCCTCGGTTTGCAGAGATTTTAAGAAATCCGAACAATATTTTGGGGATTGAATATTTGAAAGCAATCAAAAAACTTGGAAGCAGGATGGAACCTTATACGATTGCAAGGCGTGGTGCACAGTATCATGATGAAGAACTGGACAGTGATTACAGTTCCGCTACGGCAATTCGTTCACTGCTTGCTTATTCAAGTTCATCTTTCAATACAGAACCAGTAGAAGGAAATTACGATGAGCTTTCGTTTTCGGGAATACTGTCAGAGTTGGAAAACCAGGTTCCAAAATGTTGTCTGGAACTTTTGAAAGATTATCATAAAGTACAGTATCCGATTTCACAGAATGATTTTTCTCTGATTTTGAAATATAAACTATTAAATAAACAGCCAGAAAGTCTGGTTCGATATGTGGATGTCTCTCCGGAGATTGCATCCAGAATTGCGAATCAGTTAAACAACTTTTTTAATTATAAACAGTTCTGTGATTTGTTAAAAACACGAGAACTTACGCAGACCCGAGTTAACCGGGCATTGCTTCATATTATGCTTGGAACGAAAAAGGCAAATGTGGAAGAATATATTGACAATGGCTATCATATGTATGCACGTCTGCTTGGTTTTCGAAAAGACAATGCAAAGCTTTTGACAGCTATGTCAAAGGAAAGCAGTCTTCCGGTTTTGACGAAAATGTCTGAAATTGACGATCTTCCGGAACTTGGTCAGAAAATGCTCAGACATGATATGCTTGCTTCAAATCTGTATACCTCAGTGGTGACGGATAAGTTTAAGACGGCGTTTCAGAATGAATATAAGCAAGGGGTTTTGAAGGTGTAAATTTTAATAAGAGCCAGAACAGTTGTCGTGAGAGGTGACTGTTCTGGCTCGTAATGTTCTTGGAAAAAAACAATGTTTGATAAAATTGTAACAATCTCACAAATATCCTATTACAAAGTTCGGATTGTATTTGAAAATGCACATAAAATGACTTGTATACAAAAAACGATTGAGTTATAATAGGACTAAGTGAGATAAAAAGAAAGGTGGCATTAAATCATGGGATTTATTGATGAAATCAAAGCAAGAGCGAAAGCTTGCAAAAAGACAATCGTTCTTCCGGAGACAGAGGACGAAAGAACTTACAAAGCAGCAGAGACAGTACTGAAAGAAGGACTCGCTGATCTGGTGCTTGTAGGAAGCAAAGAGGAGATTGAGAAGAACAAAGGTACATACGACATCTCCGGTGCAACAATCGTAGATCCTGCAACAGATGCAAGAACAGAAGGATATATTGCAAAACTTGTTGAGTTAAGACAGAAAAAGGGAATGACTCCTGAACAGGCAAAAGAACTGCTTCTTAGCAATTATTTATACTATGGTGTAATGATGGTTAAGATGGGTGATGCAGACGGAATGGTATCCGGAGCATGCCACTCTACAGCAGATACACTTCGTCCATGCCTTCAGATCCTGAAGACAAAACCGGGAACAAAGCTCGTATCCGCATTCTTCCTTATGGTAGTACCAAACTGCGACATGGGAGCAAACGGAACATTTATCTTTGCTGATGCAGGACTTGAGCAGAATCCAGATCCGGAGAAACTTGCGAACATCGCTATTTCATCCGCAGATTCTTTCAAACTGCTTGTTGAGAAAGAGCCAGTTGTTGCTATGCTTTCTCACTCAACAAAGGGAAGTGCTAAGCATGCAGATGTAGATAAAGTTGTTGAGGCAACAAAGATCGCTCAGGAACTCGCACCAGAGCTTGCTCTTGACGGAGAACTTCAGCTTGATGCAGCTATCGTTCCATCCGTCGGAGAATCTAAAGCACCGGGAAGCAAGGTTGCAGGACATGCTAACGTACTTGTATTCCCAGACCTTGATGCTGGTAATATTGGATACAAACTTGTTCAGAGACTTGCTAAAGCAGAAGCTTACGGTCCTCTGACACAGGGAATCGCCGCTCCGGTTAACGACCTTTCCCGTGGATGCAGCGCTGAAGATATCGTAGGTGTTGTAGCTATCACAGCTGTACAGGCACAGGCTGAATAATTGTAATTGTTTACAGATTTTTTAAAATAGTTACGGGTAATCAAAAGAAACAAAGAGGGTAGTGTGAGCTGCCCTCGGATAATAATAATAAGGTTTTTTCAGGAGGAAAAAAGAAAATGAACGTATTAGTAATCAACTGCGGAAGCTCATCTCTGAAATTCCAGCTGATCAACGCTGAGACAGAGAAGGTACTTGCAAAAGGACTTTGTGAGAGAATTGGAATCGACGGACGTCTGACATATCAGCCGGCTGGCGGAGAAAAAGAGAAATCTGATCTGGCTATGCCAACTCATACAGAAGCAATTCAGTTTGTAATTGATGCTTTGACAAATGAGAAGACAGGAGTTGTTAAGAGCCTTGATGAGATCGGAGCAGTTGGACACCGTCTCGTACATGGTGGAGAGAAGTTTGCTTCATCTGTAGTAATCACAGACGAAGTAAAGAAAGCAGTAGAAGAGTGTAATGATCTTGCACCGCTTCATAACCCGGCAAACTTGATCGGTGTTGCAGCATGTGAGAAACTGATGCCAGGAACACCTATGGTTGCAGTATTTGATACAGCTTTCCATCAGACAATGCCGGAGAAGGCTTATATGTATGGACTTCCATATGAGTACTATGAGAAATACAAAGTAAGACGTTACGGTTTCCACGGAACAAGCCACAGCTTCGTATCTAAGAGAGCAGCAGAAGTAATGGGAAAATCTTACGATGAAGTAAAGACAATTGTATGCCACCTCGGAAATGGATCCAGTGTAAGTGCTGTTCTTAACGGAAAATGTGTAGATACTTCTATGGGACTTACTCCACTTGAAGGACTTGTAATGGGAACACGTTCAGGCGATATCGATCCTGCAATCATGGAGTTCATTGCTAAGAAAGAGAACCTTGACATTGAAGGTGTTATGGAAGTACTGAACAAAAAGTCTGGTGTATTTGGAATTTCAGGCGGACTTTCAAGTGACTTCCGTGACCTGACAGACGCTATGAATGCCGGAGATAAGAAAGCTAAGATCGCTATGGATGTATTCTCATACAGAGTAGCAAAATACATCGGATCTTACGCTGCAGCTATGAATGGTGTAGATGACATCGTATTTACAGCTGGTATCGGTGAGAACGATGATTATGTAAGGGAAGAAGTATGTAAATACCTTGGATACCTTGGAGTAGACTTCGATTCAGAAGTGAATGCAGGACTCAGAGGAAAAGAAGCTGAGCTTACAAAAGAAGGATCAAAGGTTAAAGTATTCGTTATTCCTACAAACGAAGAGCTTGCAATCGCCCGTGAGACATTAGCGCTTGTAAAATAATTGAAGAAATCTTAATTTGAGAAAGTGTATACGATAGTGATCTGTAAAGATTATATCGTATATGAGCGCAGGACTGAGGTGCCAAGAGAGCAGTTCAGTCCTGCTTTTGCGCATAGAAGAAACAAAAATGTATCCAATACATTTTGCTCTTCATAATATTTTTTGATAGAAATTATAAATATCTGTTGACAAACATTTTTTCCATGATATAATAATTTAGGTATGAATAGGAGAAATACATTATGTTGATTAACCTATCAGACGTTTTGTCAGACCAGCATAAGACGGTTGAAGAAACTGTGCGGCTGGAGATGGAAGAGATCCGGTTACAATCCGGAGCCTACCCCATTATCAGCAAGGAGCCGGTTCATGTTAAAGTAGAGCATATAAGGGGAAAAGAACTGCTCATCACAGCTGAGACCAGATTGAGTGTCATGATTCCATGTGACCGTTGTCTGGAGGATGTGAAACGGGAGTTTGAACTGAATTGTGTGAAGCATGTGGACGTAGGCCTCTCCGACGCAGAACTGACAGAGGAGCTGGATGAATCAAACTTTATTGACGGATATCATCTTGACGTGGACAAACTGCTCTTTCATGAGATTTTGTCGAGCTGGCCGACGAAAGTACTTTGCAGGGAAGACTGCAAGGGATTATGCAATGTATGCGGTCAGAATTTAAATACGGGGTCTTGTAACTGTGAAGATACAGGGCTTGATCCGAGAATGTCAGTTGTCCGTGACTTATTTAAGAATTTTAAGGAGGTGTAACCTATGTCAATCTGTCCAAAGAATAAATCTTCAAAAGCAAGAAGAGATAAAAGAAGAGCTAACTGGAAGATGAGCGCACCGAATCTGGTGAAATGCAGCAAGTGCGGCGAGCTTATGATGCCACACCGTGTATGTAAGGCGTGTGGATCTTACAACAAGCGCGAGATCGTTTCAGTTGACTAATGATCAATAAGATATTGAGTGTACTGTGAACAGAACACTTGAGGGCGTAAAAACTTTGTGTTTTACGCCTTTTTTTATTGATTTTTATACTGATATCCAGTAGAATAATTTCAGTAGCGCAAGGAGGAAATGATATGTCAGAGATTACAAGGGTTGCTCTTGATGCCATGGGTGGAGACAATGCACCAAGAGAGATGGTAAAAGGTGCCGTAGAGGCAGTGCGGAAGAGAAAAGATATCAAGGTACTGCTGACAGGTAAGGAAGATGTGATTCGCAAGGAACTCTCCGCTTATACGTATCCTGAGGAGCAGATTGAGATTGTGAATGCTACAGAGGTTATTGAGACGGCAGAACCTCCGGTGAAAGCAATCCGTGGTAAGAAAGATTCATCCATTGTTGTTGCGATGAAGATGGTGAAGAAAGGGGAAGCAGATGCTTTTGTATCTGCAGGAAGTTCAGGAGCTGTTCTTGTTGGAGGACAGGTTCTTGTAGGCAGGATCAAAGGTGTTGAAAGACCACCGCTTGCACCACTGATTCCTACATTAAAAGGTGTTTCACTTTTGATCGATTGTGGAGCTAATGTAGATGCGCGCCCATCTCACCTGGTACAGTTTGCAAAGATGGGATCCATTTATATGGAAAGCGTTATGGGAAAGAAGAATCCGACAGTTGGTATCGTGAATATCGGTGCTGAAGAAGAGAAGGGAAATGCGCTGGTGAAAGAGACATTCCCACTGTTAAAAGAATGTCCTGACATTAATTTCATTGGAAGTGTTGAGGCACGAGATATTCCTTACGGAGCAGCAGATGTCATTGTCTGTGAAGCATTTGCAGGTAATATTATTCTGAAGCTTTATGAGGGTGTTGCAGGAGCACTGCTTAAGAAAGTGAAGAAAGGAATGCTTTCTTCTTTGCGTAGTAAGATAGGGGCACTGCTTGTGAAACCTGCTTTAAAGGGCGTACTGAAAGATTTTGATACAAGTGAGTATGGCGGCGCACCGCTTCTTGGCCTGAACGGACTTGTAGTAAAGACACATGGAAGTTCAAAGTCAAAGGAGGTATGCAACTCAATCATTCAGTGTGTTGCATTTAAGGAGCAGAAGATCAATGAGAAGATAAAAGAGGCAATTCAACAGGAGACCCTGGAAGAAAAGAAAGAAGAGAAAGAAGTCGAATAAGACAGGAGGAGTTTTACAATGACAGAATTTGAAAAACTGCAGGCAATTATTGCGGACGTACTTAATGTTTCACCGGAGACAATCACACCGGATACTACATTCGTAGATGATCTTGGAGCTGACTCTCTGGATATTTTCCAGATCATTATGGGAATTGAAGAAGATTTTGACATCGAGATCGATAACGAAGAGGCAGAGAAGATCACAACAGTGCAGGATGCTGTTGATCAGATCCAGAAAAAGAAGGCTAATGAATAATCAGATAGTGAGATGAAAAAGCCCGTTTGGGCTTTTTCGTTTATTAACACGAAGGAGGCCATTTAAATGGACAGAGTAAAAGAACTGGAACAAAAGATCGGATATGTGTTTAAAGACAAAAGCCTGATCGAACGTGCATTGATGCATAGTTCTTATACAAATGAGAAACATTTGAAGAAATATGAGTGTAATGAACGCCTGGAGTTTCTTGGAGATGCAGTATTGGAATTGGTATCAAGTGCTTATTTATTTAATGAATTTCCAAAGGTATCTGAGGGAGAACTGACAAAGACACGTGCAAGTATGGTATGTGAACCGTCTCTGGCAATGTGTGCAAGAGATATCGGACTTGGAGATTACTTGCTTCTTGGAAAAGGAGAAGAGGCGACCGGTGGAAGAAAAAGAGATTCTATCACATCTGATGCGATGGAAGCATTGATCGGTGCTATCTATCTCGACGGTGGTTTTACTAATGCAAAAGAGTTTATCCATCATTTTATTTTGACAGATTTAGAGGATAAAAAACTCTTTTATGATAGTAAAACGATCTTACAGGAGATCGTGCAGGCGAATATGACGGGGAATGTAAGTTATGAACTGATTGATGAACAGGGACCGGATCATAATAAGATTTTCGAAGTGGAAGCAAGAATCGGGGGAAAAGCCTGGGGACGTGGAAAAGGAAGCTCGAAGAAGTCAGCAGAACAGCAGGCAGCTTATGAGGCAATCCTGAATCTCAGAAAGAAAAAGTAAAGAGGACTTTATGTATTTAAAGAGTATAGAAGTGCAGGGATTCAAATCTTTTGCCAATAAGATTAAATTTGAATTTCATAACGGAATTACAGGTATTGTAGGACCGAATGGAAGTGGTAAGAGTAATGTCGCTGACGCCGTCCGCTGGGTTCTTGGAGAGCAGAGAGTGAAGCAGCTGCGTGGAGGCACCATGCAGGATGTGATTTTCTCGGGAACCGAGAACCGGAAGCCGCTTAGTTATGCTTCGGTTGCAATCACATTGGATAATTCAGATCATAAACTTCCGGTAGAGTACGAAGAAGTCACTGTTACACGTAAATTGTACAGATCCGGAGAGAGTGAGTATCTGATCAATGGTTCAGCCTGCAGATTGAAAGATATCAATGAGATGTTCTATGATACAGGTATCGGTAAAGAAGGCTATTCGATTATCGGCCAGGGACAGATTGATAAGATCTTAAGCGGTAAGCCGGAAGAGAGAAGAGAACTTTTTGATGAGGCCGCCGGAATTGTAAAATATAAGAGAAGAAAGTCCCTTTCTTTGAAAAAGCTGGAGGATGAACGGCAGAATCTTACCCGTGTGAATGATATTCTTGCAGAGCTTGAGAAACAGATCGGTCCTTTGGAAAGACAGTCAGAGACAGCCAGAATCTATCTGAAGATGAAAGAAGAATTAAAAACATATGACATTAATATGTTTTTGCTGGAGGAAGAGCGGCTGCAGGAGCGTATTCGTGAAGTCGGTGGGAAATATGAGATTGCTTCTCAGGAGATGCGGGAATCAAATGCCCGTTATGAGAAGATGAAAGCAGAATACGAGGCAATCGAGGAAGAAGTAGATCATATTGATCTTGCAATTGAAACTGCGAAGAACCAGATGAATGAGACGAATCTTTTAAAGCAACAGCTGGAAGGCCAGATCAATGTCCTGAAAGAGCAGATTAATACAGCCCGTATGAATGATGAGCATTATGATCATCGCCTGAGTACGATCGTCAGTGAGATAGATACAAGGCAGCAGCAGAAAAGAGAGCTTGAAGAAGAGAAGAAAAGAATTTCAGAACAGTTAGAATCAGCCAGTGGACAGGATACGGAAGCACAGAAGAGTTTAATTGAGATTCAGTCAAAGATTGCAGAACACAGTACTGAAATTGAGCAGAAGAAGCGGGAGATCATGGATCTGCTTGGAAATCGTGCTTCAACAAAAGCTAAGATTCAGCATTTTGATACGACGAAAGAACAGATCCAGACACGGAAGGCTGTCGTTGCCAGAAATATTCTTGAGATTTCGACGGTAGCAGAAGGACAGAACAACAGACTTAAGAAGTATGAAGAAGAACTTGGCCAGATCCGTGAGCGCATTCAAACCTATAAGGATAAGATTTCCCTGAACGAACAGGAACTTGGCAAGCTTCAGAATGAGCTGAAAGAGAAGCAGGAAAAGTTACGGATCGGACAGACCGCTTATCACAGAGAGTCTTCCCGTCTGGAGTCATTAAAGAATATTACAGAGCGCTATGACGGATATGGTAACAGTATCCGAAAGGTAATGTCGAATAAAGAACGTGAGAAAGGTCTGATCGGTGTTGTAGCGGATATCATTAAGGTCGATAAGGAATATGAGATCGCTATTGAGACAGCACTTGGAGGAAGTATTCAGAATATTGTTACAGATAATGAAGATACAGCCAAGCGTATGATTGATTTCCTTAAGCGTAATAAATTCGGAAGGGCAACATTTCTTCCGCTGACAAGTATGCATGGCGGCGGAGGAATCAGGAATCCGGAAGCACTTAAAGAGCCGGGAGTGATCGGACTTGCGAATACATTGATCCATGTGGAATCAAGATTTGATGGACTGGCAGATCAGCTGCTTGGGCGTACGATCGTAGTAGACCACATCGATCACGGAATCGCAATTGCGAGAAAATACCGTCAGTCTCTGCGTCTGGTCACATTGGAAGGTGACCTGATCAATCCGGGCGGATCCATGACAGGTGGTGCATTTAAGAATTCAAGTAATCTGCTGAGCAGACGCCGCGAAATCGAAGAATTCGAAAAGACGGTTGATATGCTCAAGTCTGACATGGATGTGCTGGAAAAAGAAGTTACAGAGGCGAAGAACCGTCGTGCAGCATGCTACAATGTGATTGATGAAGTACAGGAACATTTAAGAGAAGAATCAGTGCTGGAGAATACTGCGCGAATGAATGTTGCACAGGTACAGAGAGAACAGTTAGAATCGAAACAGCGTTACGAAGGATTTCTGAAAGAACAGAAAGCATTGCTTCAGGAGCTGGATGAAATCAATGAGAATGAAGATTCCATCCAAATGGAACTTGAGACATCAGAGAAGTTGGAAAAAGAACTGGATGAACAGATTGAAGCTTTGCAGATGCAGTTGGAGAAAGAAAGAGAGGATGAGGCTGTCCAGATGAAACAGTCTGAGGAAGTCCATCTTTCACTGGCAGGCCTGGATCAGCAGAAAACCTTTATTGTAGAAAATATTTCCCGTATAGATGAGGAAATCACCAGATATGAAAAAGAGCAGGAAGAACTTGCCGAAAATCGAGGAGATGTATCTGAGGAAATTCTGCAAAAAGAAAATGAAATCGAAGGACTCAGGAAAACGATTGAAGATTCAAAAGAACTGTTTACAGAGATTGGTGAAGAGATTAAAGTACAGAGTAAAAAACGCGAAGAACTGAATCAGAAGCACAGAGATTTCTTACGACAGAGAGAAGAACTTGCAAAGCATGTGTCAGATCTTGATAAAGAATGTTTCCGTCTGAACAGCCAGAAAGAAGGCTATGAGGAAGCGTCAGAGAAGCAGATGAATTATATGTGGGAAGAGTATGAACTCACTTACAATCACGCGAAAGAACTTCGTAATGAGACACTGACAGATCTGGCATTGATGAAGAAAAAGATCCAGGAGCTTAAGAATGAGATCCGAAAGCTTGGTTCGGTCAATGTCAATGCAATTGAGGATTACAAAAATGTATCTGAGCGTTATACATTCTTAAAAGGTCAGCATGATGATCTTGTAGAGGCAGAAGCATCTCTTGAACAGATTATCGAAGAATTGGATGTGGCGATGCGTAAGCAGTTCACAGAACAGTTCTCAAGAATTGCGACAGAGTTCAATGATGTATTCCGTCAGCTTTTCGGAGGCGGAAAGGGATCATTGGAATTACAGGAGGATGTGGATATTCTTGAGGCAGGAATACGCATCATCGCACAGCCACCAGGAAAGAAACTGCAGAATATGATGCAGCTTTCAGGTGGAGAGAAGGCGCTGACTGCAATTGCATTACTATTTGCAATCCAGAATCTGAAGCCATCTCCGTTCTGTCTCCTTGATGAGATTGAAGCGGCACTGGATGACAACAATGTAGATCGTTATGCGAAATATTTACATAAGCTGACAAAATATACACAGTTCATTGTCATTACCCATAGACGTGGTACAATGGCAGCAGCAGACCGGTTGTATGGAATTACCATGCAGGAAAAAGGGGTATCCACACTTGTTTCAGTGGATCTGTTGGAAGATGATCTGGAAAAATAAACCTGTTTTTATTGTAAACAGGGTATTAAGAGAACAGGAGGCTGAAAATGGGAGAAGAAAAAAAGGGATTTTTTAAACGACTTGTATCCGGTCTGACAAAGACAAGAGATAATATTGTGTCCGGCATGGACAGTATTTTCCATGGATTTTCAAAGATTGATGATGACTTTTATGAAGAACTGGAAGAAACTCTGATCATGGGAGATCTTGGTGTCAGAGCAACAATGGACATTATTGAAGATTTAAAGGTTAAAGTAAAAGAGCAACATATCAAGGAACCGATTGAATGTAGACAGCTTGTGATCGACAGTATTCGTGAACAGATGGATGTCGGAGAGACAGCATATGAGTTTGAGAATCGTCAGAGTGTGGTTTTCGTGATCGGAGTAAATGGTGTTGGTAAAACAACAACGATCGGTAAACTTGCAGGAAAGCTGAAAGCACAGAATAAGAAAGTGATCCTTGCGGCGGCAGATACATTCCGTGCGGCAGCAGGAGAGCAGTTAAAAGAATGGTCCAACCGTGCCGGTGTTGAGATGATCGGCGGTCAGGAAGGTGCAGATCCGGCATCAGTTGTATATGATGCGGTTGCTGCTGCGAAAGCGAGAAGGGCAGATGTACTTCTGTGCGATACAGCCGGAAGACTTCACAATAAGAAGAACCTGATGGAAGAGCTTAAGAAGATCAATCGTGTGATTGACAGAGAGTATCCGGATGCGTTCCGTGAGACGCTGGTTGTGCTGGATGCAACGACAGGACAGAATGCACTTGCCCAGGCAAAGGAATTCAATGAAGTAACGGATATAACAGGAATTGTTCTGACAAAGATGGATGGAACAGCCAAAGGAGGAATTGCAGTAGCAATCCAGTCTGAACTTGGTATCCCGGTAAAATATATCGGTGTAGGAGAAACAATTGATGACTTGCAGAAATTTGACTCAGAGGAGTTCGTAAACGCGTTGTTTTACAGAGAGGAAGAAAGACCATGATGACATTAGAGAAATTTGAAGAAGCTAGCGAACTGGTAAAAAAGGTAACAAATCCTACAAAACTCATTTACAGTGAATACTTAAGTGCACAGACAGGAGCAAAGGTTTATTTAAAACCGGAAAATATGCAGCACACAGGAGCTTATAAGATCCGTGGTGCATATTACAAGATCAGCACACTGACAGACGAAGAAAGAAGCCGTGGACTGATCACAGCATCAGCAGGAAATCATGCACAGGGCGTTGCATTTGCAGCAAAACAGTTTGGATGCAAAGCTACGATCGTTATGCCTACAGTTACACCGTTGATCAAAGTAAACCGTACAAAAAGCTTTGGAGCAGATGTAGTACTTCATGGTGATGTTTATGATGATGCTTACGCATATGCATGTAAACTTGCAGAAGAGAACGGATATACATTCGTTCATCCGTTTAATGACCTTGATGTTGCTACAGGTCAGGGAACAATCGCAATGGAGATCGTTCAGGAACTCCCAACTGTAGATTATATCCTTGCACCAATCGGTGGAGGCGGACTGATCACAGGTATTTCCACACTTGCCAAGATGCTGAATCCAAAGATCAAAGTAATCGGTGTAGAGCCGTCAGAAGCGGCCAGTATGACAGCAGCCCTGAAAGCAGGAGAGCCTGTAGAACTTCCATCTGCAAATACAATCGCAGACGGAACAGCTGTAAAAGAAGTTGGAGATAAAGTTGTTCCTTATGTGAAAGAGAATGTAGATGATATTCTTCTCGTAGATGATGATGAGCTGATCGGTGCATTCCTTGACATGGTAGAAAACCATAAGATGATCGTAGAAAATTCAGGACTTCTTTCCGTAGCTGCATTAAAGCAGATGGACATCAAAGGAAAGAAAGTAGTCTGTGTATTAAGTGGTGGAAATATGGATGTTATCACAATGTCCTCGATCGTCCAGCACGGATTGATCCAGAGAGACCGTATCTTCTCCGTATCCGTACTCCTTCCGGATAAGCCGGGTGAACTCGCACGTGTGGCGCAGACAGTCGCAGACGTACAGGGTAACATCATTAAGCTGGAGCATAACCAGTTTGTAAGCACAAACAGAAACGCAGCAGTAGAGCTTCGTATCACAATGGAAGCATTCGGAACAGATCATAAGAAGAAGATTCTCGATACACTCGATAAAGCAGGATTCAGACCAAAACTGATCAGTGCGAAGCTGTACTAATGGGTGTGTGTTTGTTGAACTTGGATTCACAACTATTTAAACAAGTACTTTTTAATAAAAACAGACGTGAGGGAGTTACTGTATTGCATCGGACACCGGCCCGCTTTACCTCATCCCTTTGACAATCTGTAACGAAAAAGCCAGAACGCTCACCGTGTGTGATTCGTGTCTGGCTTTTTCTAACAGATTCTGCAAAGTGTATTCGGAACGCTCCTGCCTTAAATGTGTCCTCAACAACACAGTAACTTCCTCACTTGGCTTTTCAAAAGAGTAAGTGCTCATTACAAATGAAATGAATCCAGAAAACAAAATACAAATTTAGTATGTGTGTAAAAAGGGAAGATTATCTTAGTCGATAAAACATCCGTTTACGTTTATCTATAGATTCTGTGATTTGTTTTCTGGATTCGTTTGATGGGAATGAAAGATCTATTTGGAATACGTATGCAAGGACAGTCCTGCTGTTGCCATGAGTACATGTAAGGCAGGAGCGTTCCGAATACACTTTGTTCAGTATGTTAATAAGAGCCAGAACAGGCACCATACACGGTAACTGTTCTGGCTCTTATGTTACATACTTTCAAAGGGATGAGGTAAAGCGGGCCGGTGCTCGTGGTAATAGCAGGGCTGGCCTTGCGACCCATTCGAAAACATTTTATGCTGATTTATTCGAATCCAAGTTCAACAAATTACAACACCCCTATAAAACGATGGAATGCCTCCAGTCCTTTTTCATCACACTTATAAACTCCGGCATCTTCGAGTACTTCGCAGAATACTTTTCCGACTTCCTGCTGAAGGATCTCTTCAACATTCTCCTCTGTGATGGATGTGTAATTCGGAAGGAATTCATCTACCCAGTCAGCGTGTTTTGCAATCTGTTCATTGCTGCGGATATCTTTTCCTGTTAAGATGTAATCTTTCAGAAGTTCCATCTCTCCTTTTAATCTTGCAGGGAGAACAGCAAGTCCCATTACTTCGATAAGACCGATGTTTTCTTTCTTAATATGGTGCAGTTTAGCATGTGGATGGTAGACACCAAGCGGATGTTCTTCTGTGGTGATATTATTTCTCAATGTCAGGTCGAGTTCGTAGAGATCTCCACGCTTTCTTGCAATCGGTGTGATCGTGTTGTGCGGTGTACCGTCTGTCTCAGCGAAGATGAAAGCATCTTCATCTGTATAAGATCTCCATGCATTTAAAATGTGTTCAGCCAGATCAATCAGAGGTTTTACTTCTTTGCTCTGAAGACGGATAACAGACAGAGGCCATTTTACGATACCGGCAGTTACATCTTCGTAACCTTTCACAGTGAAGTGTTCAATGATCGGAGCTTTAGCCATTGCGAAAGTATAATTTCCACCCTGGAAATGATCGTGGCTTAAGATAGAACCGCCAACGATCGGAAGGTCTGCATTGGATCCCAGGAAGTAGTGTGGGAAAAGTTTGATGAAATCAAAAAGCTTTTCGAAAGCGTTGCGGTCGATCTTCATTGGAACATGCTGTCCGTTGAATACGATGCAGTGCTCGTTATAGTATACATAAGGGGAGTACTGGAATCCCCAAGGGTTATCCTGAATTGTGATCGGGATGATTCTGTGGTTCTCACGAGCCGGATGATCAAGGCGTCCTGCATATCCTTCGTTTTCCATACAGAGCTGACATTTTGGATAGGAAGAGGATTTTGCTTTTCCTGCTGCTGCAATCGCTTTAGGATCTTTCTCTGGTTTGGAAAGATTGATTGTAATGTCAAGAGTGCCGTATTTTGTGTCAACCGTCCATTTGCGGTCCTTAGCAATACGGTATCTGCGGATATAATCACTGTCCTGGCTTAATTTGTAATAATAATCAGTAGCTGTCTCCGGAGAAACTTTATATTTTTCCCAGAAAGTCTGCTGGATCTGTGATGGGCGTGGCATCAGGGTATTCATCAGTTTTGTGTCAAATAAATCACGGTAGCCGATGCTGTTTTCAATGATTCCGCGTTCTGCGGCGATATCTAAAAGTTCTGCAAGAATGTCTTCCAGAACAAGATTGTTCAGATCACAGTCAACATCTTCATAGTTATCTTCGTGGAACAGATCCAGAAGAAGATTCGTTGTATAAATTCTTTCGGATTCCGGAGTGATTCCGGTATTGATTCCGTACTGTACTAATTTTTTGATCGCATCATAAAGCATATGTCAAGGACCTCCTTAAATTAAGGAATGCCAATGGCATTCCTATAACAAAATATACGTTACTTCATATCTGATCTCAGTAGAGACGAGTATTAGTCGAGACGAGAAGCACCGTCTCCGATATCTACTGTGTAGAACTCAGCTTCATGTCCTACCTTTTCAAGATATGTTTTTCCGATGGTTTCGATAAATGTATCTATGGATTCATCTTTTACGATGCTGACTGTGCAACCGCCAAATCCGCCGCCTGTGATACGGGAACCAAGAACACCAGGAATCTTCCATGCAAGGTCTACAAGGATATCAATCTCTTCACAGGATACATCATAATCATCACGCAGTGAAATGTGAGACTGATTCATTAATTTTCCGAAGCTTTCAATGTCTCCGGCTTTCAGTGCTGTAACAGCATCGATTGTACGCTGGTTTTCGTATACAGCATGTTTTGCACGCTGTAACTGGATCTCATCTTTGATCAAGGATTTGTGTGCTTCGAATTCTTCAGGAGTAAGATCGCCAAGTGCCTGAATGTCAAGTTCGCTCTGAAGTGCTTTCAGTGCAGCAGCACATTCGTTTCTTCTGTCGTTATAAGCAGAATCAACAAGACTATGCTTTACTTTACTGTTTGTGATTACAATCTTGGCACCATCAAGAACGCAAGGTGCATATTCGTAGCTTAAATCACTTGTGTCAAGGAAAATTGCGTGGTCTTTTTTACCCATGGCAACAGCAAACTGATCCATGATACCACAGTTGCATCCATTGAAGTTATTCTCAGAATACTGGCCGATCAGTGCAAGATCTGTCATGGAAAGATCTTTGATCTCGAACAGGTCTGTCAGGATCACACCAGTGAGAACTTCAAGGGAAGCAGAAGAGGAAAGTCCGGAACCGTTCGGGATATTTCCCCAGATTACCATATCAAAACCACTTGTGATTGTATGTCCTTTTTCTTTGAATGCCCAGACTATACCAAGCGGATAGTTTGCCCAGTTGTATTCTTTTTTATTTGTCAGATCATCAAGAGATGCTTCTACAACACCAAAGGAGTCCAGATTCATGGAATAAAGATGGATCTTGTTATCCTCTCTTTTGCGTGCGGCACCGTAAGTACCAAGTGTCAGTGCACATGGAAATACATGTCCACCGTTATAATCTGTGTGTTCACCAATCAGATTCACGCGTCCAGGAGAAAAGTAAAAACGAGCTCCTTCGGAATCACCAAAAAGTTCTGCAAACATATCAAACAATTTTTTCTTCATCATTATTTACCTCCATTTAAAGTAATCGTATCGATCTGATTTATTTATATTTATTATAGCGTTAACGAGTGGAAACGTCTATAAAAAATACGTGCTGTGGTATGTAATAATGTTGCATTAAAAAGACGAGGTGTTATAATAATGATGATGAGGATTGCGGGAATTGCATAGCAATGGAGCAATCCGGTTACAGCAGTGAGTGGCAAAATTTTCTTTTGGCACTCACATCATAGATCACAGGATACGGGAAAGGAGCCGGAAGATGGCAGAGACTTACAAACATTCGTATAAGTCAGGAGAAATTCTGATGACTTCGCTGTCTGTATATAACACGGGATATCAAATGTGTGAAGCAGGATATCAGTGGGGACCCGGAGTCAGGGATCATTATTGTATCCATCATATTTTGTCAGGAGCAGGATACTATACAGTTGGAGAAAAGACATGGAAATTAGAAGCCGGAGATACTTTTATCTTATATCCGGGCGTGGAAGTAAAGTATTATGCCGATCAGCAGGAGCCATGGGAATATGCCTGGGCAGGATTCATGGGGACGGATGCGGCATCGATCATTCGAAATACAGGTTTTTTGAAAGAACGTCCTTTTTTAAAAAGAGGAAATGTGCCGGATGACCAGATTCGGAATGGATTGGAACAGATTTATAATGCAAAGGGCAATGGGTATGAAGAAGCGGTTGCTATGACAGGAGCACTTTACAGTCTTCTGTCAGTCTTTATGCACTATCATGAAGGGGAAGATCAGGAAAGAGATGCAAAGCTTTTATATGTAGAAAAGGCAGAAAACTATATAGAAACCAATTATTCTTATCCCGTGACGGTGGAAGATATTGCAGACTATGTGGGAATCAGCAGAAGTCATCTGTTCCGCTCTTTTCAGACCTATATGAATTGTTCGCCAAAAGAATATCTGACAGAATACAGAATCCAGCAGGCTTGCCGTCTGTTGAAAGAGACGGGGCTGTCGGTTTCGGCGATTGCATATTCTGTTGGTTTTGAGAATAATCTTTATTTTTCGAAGGCATTCCGGAAAGTGAAGAAGACAAGTCCGACGGAATACAGAGAAAAGCATAGAAAAAAGAAGGAATGATGCCGAGGTGCAGGACATAAGAATAGAGTAAGAATGTCAAAGGCGGGAAGCTGTCATGATGTCTGGAAAAAGATGGGGTTATGTAGTACAGTTTTTCTGTCTTCTGGTGTTTTTGGGTATGTCCCCATTTCTGATAAAGATGGATGGGAGAAAAACAATGAGCGTTTCATCTGATTCAGTGCGAAGTCAGAATGTATCAGATGAGGTAAAACCAGTTGTTGCGCTTACATTTGATGACGGGCCAAATGCATCCTCGACCCCGATTCTACTGGATGGATTGAAGGAACGTAAAGTGCGGGCAACCTTTTTCCTGATCGGCGAAAATGTAGAAAAAGACGAGAATGAAAAAATTGTGAAAAGAATGTATGAGGAAGGTCATTTGATCGGAAATCATACTTATACGCATTGCAATCTGTCAAAGCTGGAAACGGGAGAAGCAAAGAAAGAACTAGAACAGACAGATACAGTGATTGAAAAGATAACGGGAAAACAACCGGTGTTCGTAAGAGCGCCTTACGGGGAACTCCCGGTGGACAGCGAACAAGATCTGAACAGAATATATATCGGATGGACGGTGGATCCGCTGGACTGGATGACCGAAGATACAGGGGCGGTTGTAAAAACAGTTGTGGAAGAGATAAATCCGGGAGATGTTATTTTATTACATGATTGTTATCCTTCTTCTGTGCAGGCAGCTATACGGATTGTAGATCTGCTGCAGGGAAAAGGCTATGAGTTTGTGACAGTGGATCATCTGATTATGGATTGAAGATGTGAATATAAGATTGAAAACAGGAGAGAAAGATGGATTTATTTGATTATATGAGAGAGACAAATAAAGAGAAGGAATCTCCGCTTGCATCCAGGATGCGTCCGGTGACACTGGATGAAGTAGTGGGACAGAAGCATATTATAGGAAAAGATAAATTGCTTTACAGGGCAATTAAGGCAGATAAGCTGAGTTCTTTGATTTTTTACGGACCTCCGGGAACAGGAAAGACAACACTGGCAAAGGTGATCGCACATACAACCAGCGCAGAGTTCAAACAGATCAATGCGACAGTTGCCGGAAAGAAAGATATGGAAGAAGTAGTGAAAGAAGCAAAAGATCTGCAGGGAATGTATGGAAAAAAGACGATTCTTTTTATTGATGAGATTCATCGCTTTAATAAAGGGCAGCAGGATTATCTGCTTCCATTTGTGGAAGATGGAACGTTGATCCTGATTGGCGCAACAACGGAGAATCCTTATTTTGAGGTAAATGGAGCTTTGATTTCGAGATCAAGTATTTTTGAATTGCGTCCATTGGAGAAGACAGATATTAAGGAACTGCTTCTCCGTGCAGTGAATGATACTGAGAAAGGTCTTGGAAGCTTTCATGCAGTGATAGAAGATGATGCACTTGAATTTTTGGCAGATGTGTCAGGTGGAGATGCAAGAAACGCACTGAATGCGATTGAACTGGGTGTACTGACAACGGACAGAAGCGAAGATGGACAAATTCATATTACTCTGGATGTTGCGTCAGAATGCATCCAGAAACGAGTGGTGAATTATGACAAAAAAGGAGATAACCATTACGATATTATCTCTGCATTTATTAAGAGCATGCGCGGCTCAGATCCGGATGCAGCGGTCTTTTATCTTGCAAAGATGTTGTATGCAGGAGAAGATGTAAAGTTTATAGCGAGAAGAATTATGATCTGTGCATCGGAAGATGTTGGAAATGCGGATCCGATGGCACTTACTGTTGCGGTTGCGGCTGCACAGGCAGTTGAGCGGATCGGAATGCCGGAATCTCAGATCATTCTTTCGCAGGCGGTGACTTATGTGGCATCTGCGCCAAAGAGTAATTCTGCCGTTAATGCAATATTTGCAGCGAATGATGCAGTACGGAACAATAAAACAACGGTTCCGACACACCTTCAGGATGCACATTATAAAGGTGCACAGAAATTAGGACACGGAATAGGATATAAGTACGCACATGATTATCCAGATCATTATGTGGATCAGCAGTATCTTCCGGATGAAATAAAAGACGCCAGGTTCTATGAACCCGGCGACCTTGGTTATGAGAAACAGATCAAGGAGCGTTTACAGAAGCTGCGAGAGCAGTAAAGCGTAAATCTCCTGATTCTTTCGATTCCAGTTATTTACAATGGCTTCTGCCTCAGTCTGAGTTGGCACAGTGAGTGTCATATCAATGAGGTGGGAGCCATTTTCTAAAATCTGGCATTTTACTTCATATTCATGGTTTGTATTCAGATAGTAATCTGATTTAACAGAAACCTCTTCTTTCAGATCATATTTTTTCTCATTGATAAAATTATCAATTTCCTGACGAATCTCAGGAGAAATTTTATTTCTGAAATAGTTGATCGTAGCAGCTCCTTCTTCTGTGAGATTATAAAGCGTACGATTATGTGTCAGCTCAATTTTCAGAAGCCCGGAATCCGTTAATTCTGCAAGTGCAGACTGAAGACGAAAATAAGTTGTATACCCTTTATCCAGAATGAATTCTGATATCTGGGAAGTTGTAAGCGGAAAATCGACTCTATCCAACATGTACAACACGATCAGTTTATATAATGTAAATGTTTCAGCCATAATACTCCTTTCCCTGGTACAAGTCATGATCTTTCATATATTTGTGAATCTGATTTAAAACAGTTCGTTTTGCGCCTGTCCACAGAGGTGCGATCAAGAGATCCTTCGGTCCGTCACCGGTCAGTCGGTGAATGACGATTTCCGGACGCAAATGCTGGATACATTCAGTGAGCAGACGGATGTATTCGTCCGCATCCGGGATATGGAAAGCAGGACCGGTATAAGCAGGATCTGAAAGACATTTCTGATATTCAACTGCAAGATCAGTTCCTTTCAAAATGTGGAGAAGCTGCAACTTGATTCCGTCAATATTTGAATGATTCAAATATTCGATTGTCTCAAGCATCATTTCGTGAGTCTCTCCGGGCAGAAATAAAATGACATGTACGATAACAGTCAGATTCCGGCGTTTCAGTTCATGCACAGCAGTATCAAATACCTCTAAAGGATAGCCTCTGCGAATGTATCTGGCGGATTCTGGGTGAATGGTTTGAAGACCAAGTTCAACCCAGACGGGCTTGATCTGATTCAATTCATCTAAAAGTTCCAGAACATCAGAATCTAAACAGTCAGGGCGGGTTGCGATTGCAAGTACTTTCACATCGGGGTCCTCAATTGCTTCTGTAAAAACTTTCCGCAAATATTCTATGGGGGCATAGGTACTCGTAAAGGCCTGGAAATATGCGATATAAGCATGCACCGGACGCTTTCTGGCAAGAATGGCTTTCCCTTCTGCAAGCTGTTCTGTAATCGTTTTGCAGGCAGAACCGGCAAAATCTCCAGAACCCATACCACTGCAGAAAATACAGCCGCCATATCCGATCTTACCATCACGGTTCGGACAAGTCATACCGCCGTTCAATGCAATGCGATATACTTTCTCTCCAAACTGGGATTTCAGTGCATAGTCAAGAGAGTGGTAGCGCTTCTCTCCCCACATATTAGATTAAATCCTTAATTGCTTTGCTTACTGTGTCTGCTACACGAGGATCAAAGGCTTCCGGAAGAATGTTGTTTTCATTCAATTCTTCTTCCGGAACAAGACCTGCGATTGCATTGGCAGCGGCAAGTTTCATTTCTTCTGTAATCTGTGTGGCACGTCCTTCTAATGCACCTTTGAAAATACCAGGGAATGCAACAACATTGTTTACCTGGTTCGGGAAGTCAGAACGTCCTGTTCCGACAACTTTGGCACCTGCTTCTTTTGCAAGGTCAGGCATGATCTCCGGTACAGGGTTTGCCATGGCGAACAGAATCGCATCCTTATTCATGGAAGCAACCATCTCTTTAGAAACAATATTCGGAGCAGAAACACCAACGAAAATGTCAGCACCTTTTAATGCATCGGCAAGTGTTCCTGTGCGTTCTTCCAGATTTGTAACTTCAGTCATCTGCTGCTGCATCCAGTTCAGGTTCGGTGAGTTCTTGGAAATGATTCCGTTGATGTCACACATTGTAATATGAGGGAAACCATAAGTGAGAAGCAGCTTTGTGATAGCAACTCCGGCAGATCCGGCTCCATTCACTACAACACGGCAATCTTCCTTTTTCTTTCCAGTTACTTTCAGGGCATTGATGATTCCGGCGAGGACAACGATAGCTGTTCCGTGCTGGTCATCATGGAAAACCGGAATGTTCAGAAGTTCTTTCAGGCGTGTTTCGATTTCAAAACAGCGTGGAGCTGAAATATCTTCCAGGTTGATTCCGCCGAAAGCCGGTGCGATGTTGACTACAGATTTAATGATCTCTTCTGTGTCCTGTGTATCCAGACAGATCGGAACTGCATTGACACCACCGAATTCCTTGAACAGGACCGCTTTTCCCTCCATAACCGGCATAGCAGCAAGTGCACCGATGTTTCCAAGACCAAGAACAGCGCTTCCGTCAGATACAACAGCAACTGTATTGGCTTTCATAGTGTATTTATATGCGGCTTCAGGATCCTGTGCAATCACCTTACAAGGTTCAGCAACACCCGGAGTATAAGCGATGGCAAGATCTTCTCTTGAGTTGACATGCGCCTTTGCAGTTGTCTCTATCTTACCATTCCATTCTTCATGCATTTTTAAAGCTTTTTCATTGTTTGTCATGATTTTATACCTCTCTGATTTGATTGAATTAATGATACCACTGAAAAAGGAAACACGCAAGTACAGGAAAACAGAGAAAAGTTCAAAAAGTTCTTTCTTTTTAGAAAAATATACTGTATAATAACACCATATTTAAAGCAAATTTCCATTAAAGTCGAATCAGACTTGTATTCCCGAAGTATGAATGAATAATCCAGTATGTGAAAAGGGCACATGTGAAGTGGATTGACAGAACAAATTTACCTGAAAAGAAAGGAAAAGAATATGACACGAGAAAAATATGAATCATTGCCGCTGGCAACATTGAAAGAACTTGCAAAAGCAAGAAAGATGAGAGGTGTTTCTACATTAAAGAAAGGCGATCTGATCGATGCAATGCTTGAGCTGGATGAGCAGGAAGAGCAGAAAGAGGCAGCAGAAGAAGCGAGAGAAGAAGTAAAAGAAGAGAAAAAAGAAGAGACAGATATTGAACAGCTGGACAGTGGTTTTACAGCAAACGGAATTCTTGAGGTGCTTCAGGATGGATATGGATTCATTCGTTCTGACAATTATCTTCCGGGAGATGGAGATGTCTATGTTGCTCCTTCCCAGATTCGCAGATTCGGACTTAAAACAGGCGATATCCTGACAGGAAATACAAGAGTTAAGACGCAGGGAGAAAAGTTCAGTGCACTTCTTTATGTGTCTACGATCAATGGACTGCGCCCGGCAGAGGCAATGAAGAGAAAGAACTTTGAAGACCTGACTCCGATTTTCCCGAATCAGAGAATCCGTCTGGAGAATCCGGGCTGTACAACAGCAATGCGTATTGTTGATCTTGTTTCCCCTATTGGAAAGGGACAGAGAGGTATGATCGTATCTCCACCGAAAGCAGGAAAAACTACATTATTAAAAGAAGTTGCATTATCTGTACAGAAGACAGAACCGAATATGCATCTTCTGATTCTGTTGATCGATGAACGTCCGGAAGAGGTAACTGATATTCGTGAGGCAATTGAAGGTCCGAATGTAGAGGTGATTCATTCTACATTTGATGAACTTCCAGAGCATCACAAACGAGTATCAGAAATGGTTATCTCAAGAGCAAAACGTCTGGTAGAGCATGGAAAAGACGTTATGATTCTTCTTGACAGCATCACAAGACTTTCAAGAGCATATAACCTGATCGTTCCACCATCAGGAAGAACACTTTCCGGCGGCCTTGATCCGGCAGCACTTTACAGTCCAAAGCGTTTCTTCGGAGCAGCAAGAAATATGAGAGAAGGTGGAAGCCTTACGATTCTTGCAACAGCACTGGTTGATACAGGAAGCAAGATGGATGATGTTGTTTATGAAGAATTTAAGGGGACAGGTAACATGGAACTGATGCTTGACAGAAAGCTTCAGGAGAAAAGAGTGTTCCCGGCAATTGATATTCCAAAATCAGGAACAAGAAGAGAAGATCTTCTTCTTACAAAGGAAGAACAGGATGCAGTTTATATTATGAGAAAAGCAATGAACGGCATGAAATCAGAAGAGGCAGTGGACAATCTTTTGAATATGTTTTCCCGTACAAAAACAAACGAAGAGCTTGTTCAGCAGATCATCCGTCAGAAATTTATCTAAAAAGGTGTTGCATTATTAAAAAATGTGTGATACAATTAGAAAGCTGTTTAGAGAAAATAATAAGTAATTTAAAAATAGAGAGGTGAAAATCATGCGCGAAGGTATCCATCCTAATTATTATCAGGCAACTGTAACATGCAACTGTGGAAACACATTTGTTACAGGATCTACAAAGGAGAACATCCACGTAGAAATCTGCTCCAAGTGTCATCCATTCTACACAGGTCAGCAGAAAGCAACACAGGCTCGTGGCCGTGTTGATAAGTTCAATAAGAAATACGGTATTAAATAAGAAATACGAAGTGATGAGGGCTGAGGTGGAAATCTCAGTCCTCTTTGTGTTTAGGAGAAATATATGAAATCATCGAATATAGGCGGCCAGGCAGTGCTGGAAGGCATTATGATGAAGAATCGGGAAACATATTCCGTTGCCGTCCGGAAACCAGATGGAGAGATTGAAGTTGATATTCAGGAATACAAAGGAGTTCTCCCATGGAAGGCACCGCAAAAGATTCCTTTCATTCGGGGGATTTTTAATTTTGTGGATTCTCTTGTGCTGGGAATGAAGACATTGACTTATTCTGCAAGTTTTTTTGAAGACGAGGAAGAAGAAATTCTTACAGAAGATGAGGCAAGAAAGCAGGAGAAGAAGGAAAAACTGATCATGAATCTGACAGTTGTGGTTTCTGTCTTAATTGCGGTTGGTATTTTTATGGTTCTTCCGTATTATCTGAGTAGTATTATAGAAAAGCATACCTCTTCACATCTTGTGATGACTGTTTTAGAAGGTGTGATCCGCGTTGCTATTTTCCTGATCTATATTGTTCTGATTTCCAGAACAAAGGATATTAAGAGAACATTTATGTATCACGGGGCAGAGCATAAATGTATTAATTGCATCGAACATGGATTGGAATTAAATGTAGAAAATGTACGGAAGAGTTCCAAACAACATAAGAGATGTGGAACGAGCTTTCTTTTCTTTGTCATGATCGTAAGCATTATTGTCTGCTTTTTTATTACGGCAAAGTCCCAGATTGTGAGAGTACTTCTTCGGATCGCCCTGCTTCCGTTGATTGCAGGAATCTCTTATGAATTGATCCGTCTGGCAGGAAACAGCGATCATCCGGTAATCAATGTACTTAGTAAACCGGGACTCTGGGTTCAGAATCTGACAACAAAGGAACCGGATGACAGTATGATCGAGGTTGGGATCAAAGCAGTGGAAGCAGTGTTTGACTGGAAGACATGGCAGGAGGAGAACCTGAAGCAATGAGAACAGAATCAGACAAGAGGACAGTGTATAAAACAGATTGCAGCGATTCAATAAGTTTGAAAAATGCATATAAAGAAGGAAAAGAAATTCTTGCGAAAGCAGGAATTACAGAGGCAGATCTGGATGCGTGGTATCTGTTGGAATTTGTGACAGGGATTACGAAAGCTCGCTATTATATGGATCCGGATCAGAGCATGGATCCGGATCCATGGAAAAAGTATAAAGAATATCTTGAAAAAAGAAGAAACCATATTCCATTGCAGCATATTACAGGAAGTCAGGAATTTATGGGGCTTGAATTTCTGGTGAATGAACATGTGCTGATTCCAAGACAAGATACAGAGGTGCTTGTGGAAGAGGCACTGGAGATGATGAAACAAGAGATATTCAGATCAAAAGGTTGTTTGCAACTGTTGGATATGTGTACCGGGTCAGGATGTATTCTTCTGAGCGTAATGCATTATGCAGAACAAAAGGGTATAGTTATAGAAGGAACAGGTGTTGACTTTTCGGAGCAGGCTCTTATGGTAGCACAGAAAAATGAAAAACATTTGAGAAGCACGAAAAAGGATGAGAATGGAAAAGTGAACTGGATTTTGAGTGATCTTTTTGAAAATGTCAGTGAAACCTATGATATGATCTTATCAAACCCACCTTATATCAGAACAGCAGAAATTGAGAAGCTTCAAGACGAAGTGAAACTTCACGATCCATTCAGTGCATTGGATGGGAAAGAAGACGGATTGTATTTCTACCGGAAGATTGTTACTGATGCAAAACAATTCCTGAAAACAGGAGGAATACTTGCTTTCGAGATTGGATATGACCAGGGCAAAGAAGTTTCTGATCTTATGAAAAAAGCAGGATATGACAAGGTGTTCGTAAAAAAGGACCTGGCAGGACTTGACCGCATCGTCTGTGGCGTGTACTATTAAAAAGATAAAGAAGATAAAAAATAGAAGAGGATATAGAACTATGTTTGACAGATTAGAGGATTTGGTAATTCGTTACCAGGAAGTAATGGGTGAACTTCAGGAGCCGGATGTGGCGAATGATCCGGAACGTTTCCGTAAGCTGATGAAAGAGCAGAGTGATCTTGCACCAATCGTTGAAGCTTATCAGGAATATAAGAACTGTAAGCAGAATGTAGAAGAGAGTCTGATGATCCTGGAAGAAGAATCAGATGAAGAGATGCGTGAGCTTGCAAAAGAAGAGTTGAATGAATCTAAAGCCAGAATTGAAGAATTGGAGCAGGAACTTAAGATTCTTCTTCTTCCGAAGGATCCGAATGATGATAAGAACGTTATCGTTGAGATCCGTGCCGGTGCAGGTGGAGATGAGGCTGCACTTTTTGCGGCAGAAGTTTATCGTATGTATGTGCATTATGCAGACAGCCGCAGATGGAAGACAGAGATGATCTCTCTGAATGAGAATGGAATCGGCGGATTTAAAGAGTGTGTATTCATGATCACAGGACAGGGAGCATATTCCCGTATGAAGTACGAAAGTGGAGTACATCGTGTACAGCGTGTGCCGGAGACAGAAAGTGGCGGAAGAATTCATACTTCAACAATTACTGTAGCCGTAATGCCTGAGGCAGAAGAAGTTGATGTTGTAATCGATGAGAAGGATATCCGTATCGATGTAATGCGTGCATCAGGAAACGGTGGACAGTGTGTCAATACAACGGACTCTGCTGTACGACTGACTCATTACCCGACCGGAATCGTGATCTACAGCCAGACAGAGAAATCACAGCTGCAGAATAAAGAGAAGGCATTTCGACTGCTTCGTTCCAAACTGTATGACCTGGAGCTTGAGAAGAAACAGGCTTCTGAGGCAGCAGAGAGAAGAAGCCAGATCGGTACAGGAGACCGTTCTGAAAAGATCAGAACATATAACTTCCCACAGGGAAGAGTAACAGATCACAGAATCAAGCTGACACTTCATAAACTGGATAGCATTCTGAATGGTGATCTGGATGAAGTGATCGACAGCCTGATTGCAGCGGATCAGACAGCGAAGCTTGCAAAGATGGAGGAGTAGTACAAGAATGATACCGGAATTCAAACGACCGGAACTGGAAGACAAAGAACTGATTGACTATTATTTTGCACAGGCTCCAAGCAGAAGCTGTGAGAGAACATTTGCGAATGTATATCTCTGGTCCAGACAGTATAAAGTGAAATATGCAATCCTTCATGATGCACTTGTATTTCGTGATGAAGGAGACGGACATACTTATGCTTATCCTGTAGGAAAGCCGGAAGCAGTCAAAGCTGCATTGGAAGAATTGATGAAGATCTGCGAGGATGAAGACTGTGAATTCGGTCTTTACTGTGTGACACCGGAGAATTTTTCACAGATGGAAGAGTGGTATCCGGGACAATTCCGGATTGAATATGACAGAGATCAGGCAGATTACATCTATGAGACGGAGAAGCTTGCAACACTTGCAGGAAAGAAGCTTCACGGAAAGCGAAACCATATTAATAAGTTTAAGCAGCTTTATCCGGACTGGTCTTACGAATCACTCAGTGATGAGAATGTAGAAGCGTGCTTTCAGATGGCTCTGAAGTGGAGAAATTCGAATGGATGCAATGATGATCCTGAGAAGAACGCAGAGATGTGCGTTTCGTTGAATTCCCTCCGTTTATACAAAGAACTCGGCTTTAAAGGCGGAGTGTTGAGAAATGGCGAAAAAATTGTTGCTTTTACAGTAGGGGAAGAACTGTGCAAGGATACATTTGTTGTTCATATTGAGAAAGCATTTGCAGATGTACAGGGAGCATACCCTATGATTAATCAGCAGTTTGTTGAACATGAATGTATGGATTACACTTATGTGAACAGAGAAGATGATGCCGGGGAAGAAGGACTCCGTAAGGCAAAATTATCTTATCGTCCGGCTTTTTTGGAAGAGAAAGGGTTTGTGACAAGAATAGGAGGACAGCAATGATTTCAAAAAAAATGGAAAACATGGTAGCGAACAGTTCTGCAATCCGTGCGATGTTTGAAGAGGGCAACCGTCTTGCAGCAAAATACGGAGCAGAGAATGTATTTGACTTCAGTTTGGGAAATCCGAATGTTCCGGCACCGGAAGCGGTAAAGAAAGCAATGATCGAGATCCTTTCCGAAGAGGATCCAATCGTGCTTCACGGTTATACGAACAGCAATGCAGGTTATGAGGATGTGAGACAGGCAGTTGCTGATTCCTTAAATGAACGCTTTGGAACAAACTTTGCTTCCCGCAATATTACGATGACAGTCGGAGCAGCAGGAGGTCTTAATGTGATTTTGAAATCACTGCTGAATCCAGGTGATGAAGTTGTTGTGTTTGCTCCTTATTTTGGAGAATACAGAAGCTATACGGATAATTATGACGGTGTGATCGTTGAGATATCTCCGGATACAGAGACATTCCAGCCAAAGCTTGATGAGTTTGAGAAAAAGCTGTCGCCAAAGACAAAAGCAGTCATCGTTAATACGCCGAATAATCCGACAGGTGTTGTTTATTCCGAAGAGACGATCCAGAAGCTGGCAGCGATTCTTGAGAAGAAACAGAAAGAATTTGGAACAGAGATTTATCTGATTTCAGATGAACCATACAGAGAACTTGCTTATGACGGAGTGGAAGTTCCATATCTCACAAAGTATTATGCAAATACAGTTGTAGGATATTCTTTCAGTAAATCACTTTCTCTTCCGGGAGAACGTATCGGTTATCTTGTAATTCCGGATGAAGTGGCAGACAGTGAGAAACTGAACGCCGCAGCTAACGTTGCAACGAGAATTCTTGGATTTGTCAATGCACCGACACTGCAGCAGAAAGTGGTGAAGGCATGTCTGAATGAGAAGACAGATATTTCATATTATGACAGAAACAGAGAGACTCTTTATAATGGATTGAAAGAACTTGGATTTGAGTGCATCAAACCGGAAGGAGCATTTTATCTCTTTGTAAAATCACCGGTTGCAGATGAAAAAGAATTTTGTAATACCGCGAAGAAATACAATATTCTGATCGTTCCGGGAAGCTCTTTTGGATGTCCCGGATATGTCAGAATGGCGTATTGTGTAGCATATGAAACAATTGTAAATGCACTTCCCAAATTTGCGGAGCTTGCGAGAGAGTATAGATAGAGGTAGTACCATGGCTGTAAGAGAAGAACTTTTGAGAAATATACGTAGCGTAGAACCATATGTACCGGGCGAGCAGCCACAGCATAAGGTTGTGAAACTGAATACAAATGAGAATCCATATCCACCGGCACCGGGAGTGGAACGTGTTCTGAAAGAGATGGACACAGACCGTTTTCGCCTGTATCCAGATCCAACTGCGGACGAACTCGTTGGAAGTCTCGCAGATTATTATGGTGTAGGGAAAGACCAGGTCTTTGTAGGAGTTGGATCTGATGATGTGATTTCGATGTGTTTCCTTACATTTTTTAATTCAGATCTCCCAATTCTCTTCCCGGATATTACATATTCGTTTTATAAAGTCTGGGCAGAATTATATCGGATTCCTTATCACTGTCCAGAACTTGATGAAAACTTTAAGATTGTGAAAGAGGATTATTATGCTGAAAACGGCGGAATTATTTTCCCGAATCCAAATGCGCCGACAGCAATTTATGAAGATCTTGAATTTGTAGAAGATATCTTAAAGCAGAACAGGAATTCTATCGTGATCGTAGATGAGGCGTATATTGATTTTGCGGGAAGATCTGCGATGGAACTGATCGATAAATATGATAATCTTATTGTGACACAGACTTTCTCAAAGGCAAGAAGTATGGCTGGTATGCGAATCGGATATGCAATCTCGAATCCAGATCTGATCCGCTGCCTGAATGATGTGAAATATTCTTTTAACTCTTATACGATGAATCAGACAGCTCTTGCCTGTGGTGTGGAAGCGGTTGAAGACAAGGCATATTTTGAAGAAGGAGTTCGTAAAATAGTTGAAACAAGAGAATGGGCAAAAGAAGAGCTCAGGAAACTTGGTTTTGTTTTCCCGGATGCAAAGGCGAATTTTATTTTCGCAAGACATCCAGAGGTTGATGCGAATGAACTTTTCCAGGCTTTGAAAGAGAATAATATCTTTGTCAGACATTGGAATGCACCACGAATCGATCAGTATCTGAGAATTACAATTGGTACAAGAGAAGAGATGGAGAGGCTTTTTGATTTTTTGAGAACATATATAAAGGAGAAATAACTGAATGAGTGAAGCTTTGATCAACTGGTTTATGGTGACACTGGGCGGAAAGGTCGGTAAGGAATTTATTCTCTTCCTGATCTCAATGGTTCCGATTCTGGAATTGCGTGGAGGACTGCTTGCAGCAGGACCGGCATTTTTGAATGTGGAACTTGCAAAAGCAGTACCTATCTGTGTGATTGGAAATCTTGTTCCAATTCCATTCATCCTTTTACTGATTACAAAGATCTTTGACTGGATGAAAGGAACGAAGCGTTTGAAGCCGATGGTGGAGAAGCTGGAGAAGAAGGCAATGAGTAAAAGTGACAAGATAGAGAAATATGAATTCTGGGGTCTTGTACTTTTTGTTGGAATTCCTCTTCCTGGAACAGGAGCGTGGACAGGATCACTGATCGCAGCTCTGCTTGGAATCCGCTTTAGAAAAGCTTTTCCGGCAGTTGTTGTTGGTGTCTGCCTCGCAGCATTTATTATGTCAGTCATTTCTTATGGAATTATTGGCGGTATTTTTGGATAAGATAAATATGCAAAGGAAGTGATTCTTATGTTACTGAAAGATAATGAAGAAAAGAGAAATATAGCCTGGAGAACAGTTATGACGGTTACTTCAGTTCTGATTATTCTGATCGTTGTTTTTTTCGCTGTGAAGCTTTTTACTTCCAATCCTCTGACAGGAAATTGGGAGAACACAGATGATGGAATGAAGTTGACGATCAAGAATAACGGAACAATGGATATTGTGCAGACTTTGGACGAGAGTACAGTCAGCGTTCCTGTTGATTATACAATTGATATGGAACATAAGCGTTTTGCAATTCATGTGAACGAAGAAAAGATAGCAAAACAGGCTGAAAAAACAAAAGACTGTTCCAAACAGGAGCTTCAGGATATTGCGGATGTGATGGAAGGAGCTTACGAATACAGCGTGGAACAGAACGTACTGACACTGACTGATTCAGAATATGGAAGTCAGAAGACATTTGAAAAAAGTGGAAAGTAAACGGTGATTCTGCCTCAGCAGATGACACAGAAAGAACTTGCAGAGCAGTGGAAACAGGGGGTACAGATCATGTACAGAAATCAGACGAAAGAAGTAAGAATTGGGGATGTTGTGATTGGGGGAGACCATCCGATAGCAATCCAGTCTATGACAAATACAAGGACAGAAGATGTAGAAGCCACAGTGGAGCAGATCCTGCGTCTGGAAAAAGCAGGATGTGAGATCATCCGCTGTACAGTTCCGACAATGGAGGCTGCAAAAGCAATCAAAGAGATTAAAAAACAGATTCATATTCCGCTTGTTGCAGACATTCATTTTGATTATAAGATGGCAATCGCAGCAATTGAGAATGGAGCTGATAAGATTCGTATCAATCCGGGGAATATCGGTGCAAAAGAACGGGTACAGGCAGTAGTAGACAAAGCGAAAGAGTACAATGTTCCAATCCGTGTCGGCGTAAACAGTGGTTCTCTTGAGAAACATCTGCTTGAGAAATATGGTGGTGTTACTGCAGAAGGGATCGTGGAGAGTGCGTTGGATAAAGTTCATCTGATCGAGTCTATGGGATATGACAACCTTGTTGTCAGCATTAAATCTTCTGATGTTCTGATGTGTGTGAAGGCGCATGAGCTGATCGCTAAGGAATGCCCATATCCGCTTCATGTTGGAATTACAGAGTCTGGAACTGTATATTCAGGAAATGTGAAATCTTCTGTAGGACTTGGAATCATTCTCCATGAGGGAATCGGTAATACAATCCGTGTTTCCCTGACAGGAGATCCGGTAGAAGAGATCCGTACAGCAAAACTGATTCTTAAGACACTTGGACTTCGCAAGGGAGGTATTGAAGTTGTATCCTGTCCGACTTGTGGAAGAACAAGAATTGATCTGATCAAGCTTGCAAACCAGGTAGAAGAGATGGTAGCAGACATTCCGCTTGATATTAAAGTTGCAGTTATGGGATGTGTTGTAAACGGACCTGGAGAGGCAAAAGAAGCCGATATCGGAATTGCAGGAGGTATTGGGGAAGGACTTTTGATCAAGAAGGGTGAGATCATCAAGAAGGTAAAGGAAGAAGAACTTCTTGATACTTTAAGACAGGAGTTATTGAATTGGAACAAATAAAGAATGAAAAAACATTTTTTCATGTATTTCCCACATTGAAAGTAGAAGAGGAATTTAAAGTCCTCTTTGCTGATGTGGAAGTTAAGAAAATCACGACTAATTCCGGTCGTGATTTTCTGCATGTACATTTAAAGAGTCATCATCTGATCCCAAAGAAGAAAATATGGCAGATGGAGCAGCGGATCAAAGAGCAGCTCTTTGGAACATCTTCTGTAAAACTTCAGATTCTTGAAGAGTATGAGCTGTCTGAGCTTTATACACCGGAAGCGGTGATGGAAGAGTACAAGGAGAGTTTGATTCTTGAACTGAAAGAAATCAGTGTCCTTGCTGCAAACATGTTTTCACAGGCAGAAGTGAACTATGAAGAGGGAAATGTCGTCCGTCTGGAGCTTCTTGATACGATTGTTTCCGAAGGAAGAAAAGAAGAAATCATGAATCTGCTGGACGATGTATTCAGGAATCGTTTTCATATGAATGTTGATATCCGGGTTACATATAAAGAAAACGAGGGTCAGGGAAGCAGAGAATATGACGAGCAGAGGATTCAGCAGGAAATTAATGCAATCTTTGAACGGCGCGCGAAACAGAGAGGCGAATATGAGGAGCGAAAGTCTGCTGTGGAGGCAAAGAAGAAGTCATCCGAATCAGGAAGCTCGTCTTCCGGAGAAAAGAAAGCAGAGACTTCAGGGAAATCTTCTTCAGGAAATGCATCCGTTTCGGGCGGAAAGAAAGAGTTCAAAAAGAAGGAATTCCGCAAGAAGGATTATGTGCGTCCGGTGAAGATCGGAGACGATCCGAACCTGATCTACGGAAAGAATTTTGAAGATGAGCCAATCAAATTGGAACAGGTTGTTTCTGAGATGGGTGAGATCACAATTCATGGTAAGATTATCAATTTTGATACACGAGAGATCAGAAATGAGAAGACGATCATTATCTTTGCTGTGACTGATTTTACGGATACAATCACGATCAAGATGTTTGCCAGAAATGATCAGTTACCGGAGATTCTCGGAGATTTGAAGAAAGGTGCTTTCGTTAAAATCAAAGGCGTGACGACAATTGATAAATTCGACGGTGAGCTGACAATTGGTTCAATTACCGGAATCAAGAAGATTGGAGACTTTACGGTCTCAAGGCAAGATCTCAATCCAACGAAACGTGTAGAACTTCATTGCCATACAAAGATGAGCGATATGGATGGAGTTTCTGAAGTAACAGATATCGTCCGCAGAGCACATGACTGGGGACACCCGGCGATTGCAATTACAGATCATGGTGTAGCCCAGGCGTTTCCGGTTGCAAATCACTATATAGAGACATTGGATAAAGATGATCCGTTTAAAGTTCTATATGGTGTGGAAGGCTATGTGGTCGATGACTTAACTGAGATTGCAGTTAATGCAAAAGATCAGACATTGGATGATACCTATATTGTTTTTGATATCGAGACAACAGGATTCAGTTCTATCCGTGACAGAATTATTGAGATTGGAGCTGTGAAGGTTGAGAATGGGCAGATTGTAGACAAGTTCAGTACCTTTGTAAATCCGGAACGCCCGATTCCTTTCGAAATCACAAACCTGACAAGTATTACAGATGAGATGGTGCTGGATGCTCCGACAATCGAGGTTGTGCTGCCACAGTTTCTCGAATTTATTGGTGAGGGCGCATTGGTTGCGCATAATGCAGGATTTGATGTTGGGTTTATCGAACAGAATTGTCGTGTGCTTGGTCTGGAACGGGAGTTCACATCTGTTGATACAGTGGCTCTTGCACGTGTGCTGCTTCCGACCCTTTCGAAATATAAATTGAATCTGGTTGCAAAAGCACTTGGAATTTCATTAGAAAATCATCATCGCGCGGTTGATGATGCAGGGGCAACAGCAGAAATTTTTGTAAAATTTGTTGAAATGCTCAAAGATCAGCACATCATGAACTTAAAAGAAATGAACAAGTTTGGGGATCGTAATGTTAATGCAATCCGTAAGATGCCGACACATCACATTATTTTGATCGCACAGAATGATATTGGAAGATATAATCTGTATCAGCTGATCACGGCATCTCATATGACATATTATGCAAGAAGACCGAGAATTCCGAAAAGTCTGATTAATGAACACAGAGAAGGAATCATCATCGGAAGTGCCTGTGAGGCAGGAGAATTATACCGTGCGGTTCTTGAAAAACAGTCTGCACAGCAGATTGCGAGACTGGCAGATTTCTATGATTATTATGAAATCCAGCCAATTGGAAATGATATGTTTATGCTCGAAGATGAGAAAACGCCGAATATCAATACAGAGGAAGATCTGCGTAACGTAAACCGGGAGATTGTTGAACTTGGAGAGAAATTCGGTAAGCCGGTTGTAGCAACCTGTGACGTTCATTTCCTTGATCCGGAGGATGAAGTTTATCGCCGGATCATCATGGCAGGAAAAGGATTCAAAGACGCAGATAATCAGGCACCGCTGTTCCTTCGCACAACAGATGAAATGTTGGAAGAGTTCGCATATCTTGGTTCTGCGAAGGCAAGAGAAGTTGTTATAGAAAATCCACAGAAGATCGCACGTATGGTAGAGAAAATCTCACCGGTAAACCCAAATAAGTGTCCTCCGGTAATCGCGGATTCTGATCAGGAGCTTCGAGATATCTGTTATCGTAAAGCACATGAAATGTATGGAGAAGATCTTCCGGTACAGGTGTCTTCCAGACTTGAGAAAGAGCTGAACTCTATTATTTCCAACGGCTATGCCGTTATGTATATCATTGCGCAGAAACTGGTATGGAAGTCCAATGCGGATGGGTATCTTGTTGGTTCCCGTGGATCAGTAGGTTCGTCTTTTGTTGCGACAATGTCCGGAATCACAGAGGTTAATCCACTAAGTCCTCACTATTACTGCGAAAAATGTCATTACAGTGATTTTGAGTCTGAAGAGGTTCGGGCATTTGCCGGAGGCTGTGGTTACGACATGCCGGATAGAAATTGTCCTGTGTGCGGAGAAAAACTGGTCAAGGCCGGGTTTGATATTCCGTTTGAAACATTCCTTGGTTTCAAGGGAGATAAAGAGCCGGATATTGACCTGAACTTCTCGGGAGACTACCAGGCGAAAGCTCATAAATATACAGAGGTTCTCTTTGGCGAGGGTCATACATTCAAAGCCGGAACGATCGGTACGCTGGCAGATAAGACAGCATATGGATTTGTGAAAAACTATTATGAAGAACGTGGTCAGAGAAAGCGTGGTTGTGAGATTGAACGAATTACAGAAGGATGTACCGGAATCCGGCGAAGTACCGGACAGCATCCGGGAGGAATCGTAGTACTTCCGCACGGACACAGCATCAATGAGTTTACACCGGTGCAGCATCCGGCCAACGATATGGAATGTGGCATTACAACGACACATTTTGATTACCATTCCATTGACCATAACCTTTTGAAACTTGATATTCTCGGACATGATGATCCTACGATGATTCGTACATTGGAAGACTATATTACCTCCGATGCAATGGAAAATGAATATAATGAGGAGCATCCTTTCGTTGCAACGGAGATTCCGCTGGATGACAAGAAAGTAATCGAACTATTCCATGGTACAGAAATTCTCGGAATCAAACCGGAAGATATCGACGGCTGTAAGCTTGGATGTCTTGGAATCCCGGAGTTCGGTACGGATTTCGTTATTCAGATGGTGCAGGATACAAAACCTCAGACGTTATCAGATCTGATCCGAATTTCCGGTCTGTCACATGGAACGAACGTGTGGCTCGGAAATGCACAGGAACTTGTAAAATCCGGAAAAGCAACCATTTCTACGGCAATCTGTACCCGTGACGATATCATGATCTATCTGATCAACAAAGGAGTGGAAAGTGCACTGGCCTTTACAATCATGGAGAGTGTGCGTAAAGGAAAAGGATTAAAACCGGAGTGGGAAGAAGCGATGAAAGCCCAGGATGTACCGGACTGGTATATATGGTCCTGTAAGAAGATCAGCTACATGTTCCCAAAGGCTCATGCGGCAGCCTATGTTATGATGGCTTATCGTATCGCTTACTGTAAGATCAATTATCCGCTTGCTTATTATGGTGCATATTTTGGAATCCGTGCGGATGCATTTTCTTATGCAATCATGTGTCAGGGCAAGGATAAACTGAATTATTACATGAAAGATTATAAAAAACGAAGTGATACCCTGACGAAAAAAGAACAGGATGTCATGAAGGATATGAAGATTGTCCAGGAAATGTACGCGCGAGGACTGGAGTTTATGCCGATTGATATTTACCGGGCGAAGGCGAAGATGTTTCAGATCATTGACGGAAAACTGATGCCGTCTCTTGCCAGCATTGAAGGAATGGGAGATAAGGCGGCGGAAGCTGTGGAAGAAGCTTCAAAAGACGGTCCATATCTCTCACTGGATGATTTCCGTCAGAGAACAAAAGTAAGTAAGACAGTGATCGATCTGATGGCAGAACTGGGATTATTTGGGAATCTTCCACAGAGTAATCAGCTTTCCTTGTTTGATTTTTCGTAGGAAATGCGCTAGACGGATGTAAAGTGCTGTGCTATAATGACTACAACGCTTTGACGTGGTAAAGCTTTAATGGAGGAAGAGATAATGTACGATTTCGATGAGATTATGAACACAGACCCAGAGATAGCAGATGCAATAAAAGCAGAGATGGAGAGACAGAACTCCCATATCGAGCTGATCGCCTCTGAGAACTGGGTGAGCAAAGCAGTCATGGCAGCTATGGGAAGCCCTCTGACTAATAAGTATGCAGAAGGATATCCGGGAAAGAGATATTATGGCGGATGTCAATGTGTAGATGTAGTAGAAGACCTTGCAAGAGAAAGAGCAAAGAAACTGTTTGGATGTGAGTATGTTAATGTGCAGCCACATTCAGGAGCACAGGCGAACATGGCAGTTATGTTTGCCATGCTTGAGCCGGGAGATAAGATCATGGGGATGAACCTTGATCATGGCGGACATCTGACACACGGTTCACCGGTTAATATGTCCGGTAAATATTTTGATGTAGCACATTACGGAGTGAATGCAGACGGCGTGATCGATTATGATGAAGTGCTTCGTATTGCGAAGGAACATAAACCGAAACTGATCGTTGCAGGAGCAAGTGCTTATGCAAGAACGATTGATTTCAAGCGTTTCCGTGAGATCGCAGATGAGGTGGGAGCATATCTGATGGTAGATATCGCACACATCGCAGGACTTGTTGCTACAGGACTTCATCCAAGTCCGATTCCGTATGCGCATGTGACAACAACAACAACACATAAGACACTCCGTGGACCAAGAGGTGGAATGATCATGTGCAGCGAAGAGATGAATAAAAAATTCAATTTCAACAAAGCTGTATTCCCGGGAATTCAGGGAGGTCCGCTGATGCATGTGATCGCCGGTAAGGCAGTTTGCTTCAAGGAAGCACTTGAGCCTGAGTATAAAACATATATGGAGCAGGTTGTTAAAAATGCGAAAGCACTCTGTAACGGTTTGAAAGCACGCGGAGTGAAGATTGTTTCGGGAGATACAGATAACCATCTGATGCTTGTAGACCTGTCGGGAACAGAGACAAGTGGAAAAGAGCTGGAGAAGCGTCTTGATGATGCTCATGTAACAGCGAACAAGAATACAATTCCGAATGATCCTCGTTCACCGTTTGTAACAAGTGGTGTAAGACTTGGAACACCAGCGGTTACAACACGTGGAATGAAGGAAGATGATATGGATAAGATCGCAGAGATTATTGCAATGGTAATCGAAAGTGAAGAAAATGTAGAGAAAGCAAAAGCAATGGTTGCTGAGCTGACTGCAAAATATCCACTTTGTTAATAAAATAATTATATCCGGCAAAACTGCATTTCGCGTGTAAGCGTAATGTAGATTGCCGGGGTGTGCAACAAAAAAAGAGCTTAAAAAAGCTCTTTTTTGTTAATCGAATTTCTGTATTACTTTTAAAAATTAAATACGGTCTATTTATTAATTAAAAGGTACATAAAGTCTTGATTAAAGTTTCACTACGTTAACAGCCTGAGGTCCTTTAGCGCCTTCTGTTACTTCGAACTCAACAGCCTGGCCCTCTTCGAGAGATTTGAATCCATCCATTACAAGTCCTGAATAATGAACAAAAATGTCATTGCCTTCAGCGTCAGAGATAAATCCGTAACCCTTCTGGTTATTAAACCATTTTACTGTACCTGTCATTGTGTTGCCCTCCATTAAAAGAATATAAGTTGTTAAATCATCACAGTTTACAATGCGCTGAAAACTGTAATATTGTGTCAGTATAAATTCATATTGACACTTTGTCTATTGTAGCATGTTTAACAAAGAAAGTCAAATGTAATCTTTTTTGATTTGTAGAAAAATGACAAAAACATGTGAAGTGACGTAAAATCGATTTCAACAATTTGTAAATACCATTTAGCATATCGGATTTATAAGATTGGTAAAAAATAGAAGTGCGAGGAAAGATTATTTTACGAATGGATTGGAAAAATAAAGGATGTCGATTGAAAAAAGAATTGAAGTATTATATAATTTAACCAATGTCTATGAAATATTTTATTTCAAGGAGGATTTGTGTATATGATAACGATTGAAGGAAAAAGCGTATTTGGTGGAGTATCCATTGGAAAGCTGATGTTCTATAAGAGAAACGAAAAGGTGATCAGAAGAACACATGTAGATGATGTGGATGCAGAATGGAAGAGATTCGAAGAGGCTAAGAATACAGCAATCGACCAGCTGAAAGTTCTCTACGACAAAGCCATTGAAGATGTAGGTGAGGCCAACGCCATGATCTTTGAGATTCACCAGATGATGCTTGATGATCTGGATTATCTGGAATCTATTGAAGGAATTATCCGTACACAAAGTGTAAATGCAGAGTATGCTGTTTCAACAACAGCTGATAACTTTGCACAGATGTTTGCATCTATGGATGATGCATATATGCAGGGACGTGCAGCAGACGTGAAGGACGTTTCCGAGCGCGTACTTGATATTCTCTGCGGAGTGAGCAACGGAACACGTGAGATGACAGAACCTTGTATTGTTGCTGCGGATGATCTTGCACCAAGTGAGACAGTACAGCTTGACAAAGAGAAGGTACTTGGATTTGCTACAATGTATGGTTCTTCTAACTCTCATACAGCGATCCTTGCAAGAACAATGAATATTCCGGCTGTAATCGGAATGGGAGAAGCTCTTAATACGAAATATGACGGAGAGATGGCTATCATTGATGGATTTACAGGAACACTCTATGTGGATCCGGATGAAGAGACACTTGCAAAGATGCAGGAGAAGCGTGCGAAAGACCTTGAGCAGAAAGAACTTCTGAATCAGCTTAAAGGAAAAGAGAATGTGACAAAGAGCGGACAGAAGATCAATGTCTATGCGAACATTGGTAACGTATCTGATCTTGGTGCAGTACTTAAGAATGATGCAGGCGGAGTAGGTCTGTTCAGAAGTGAGTTCCTTTATCTTGAGAACAGTACTTATCCGACAGAAGAACAGCAGTTTGCAGCTTACAAACAGGTTGTAGAAAGCATGGCAGGAAAGAAAGTCATCATTCGTACACTTGATATCGGAGCAGACAAGCAGGTTGATTATTTCAATCTTGCAAAAGAAGAGAACCCGGCACTTGGATACAGAGCAATCCGTATCTGCCTGACAAGACCGGAAATCTTCAAGACTCAGCTTCGTGCACTTTACCGTGCATCCGTATATGGAAATCTTTCCATCATGTTCCCAATGATCATTTCTGTAAAAGAAGTTCGTAAGATCAAAGAGATCATCGAAGAAGTGAAGGCAGAGTTGAGAGAAGAAGGACTTCCATTTAAGGAAGACGTAGAACTTGGTATTATGATCGAGACACCGGCATCAGTTATGATGAGCCGCGAACTTGCGAAAGAAGTTGATTTCTTCAGTGTTGGAACAAATGACCTGACACAGTATACACTGGCAATTGACCGTCAGAACCTTGCGCTTGATGAGTTCTATGATCCACATCATCCGGCAGTGCTTGCTATGATCAAGATGGCAGCAGATAATGCACACGCAGAAGGAAAATGGATCGGAATCTGTGGAGAACTTGGAGCGGACCTTGAACTGACAGAAGAGTTCCTGAAGATGGGACTGGACGAGCTGTCTGTATCTCCGGCGATGGTACTGCCGCTGAGAAAGAAGATTCGCGAGTGTGAGTAATTTGTGTTTTTGAGGGGATTCATATGGAAATGGTACTTTTGATCACGGTGCGTGAGGCAGTCTCTTTATTGCATCGGACACCGGCTCGCTTTACCTCATCCCTTCGAAAGTATGTAACGAAAAAGCCGAAACAGGCACCGTGTGTGGTTTCTGTTTCGGCTTTTTCTAACATACTGAACGAAGTGTATTCGGAACGCTCCTGCCTTATATGTGTCCTCAACAATAAAGAGACTGTCTCACTCAGACATTCAAAGTGGAAGTATTCATTTCAAGTGGACGAATTCCAACAAAAATACAAAATTGAAAACGGAGAGATGACGGATGGTTATTGGATGAAATTAATATAAAAATTATGTTGTATTTATATAGAAATATGAGTATGATTAGGGTAACGTAATTGCTCTTGTAAGCATGAGAAAGGGGGCGGATTTTTTGGAGAGGGAGATTTTTTTGTGGCTGGGGCTTATGGTGGTGTTTTTGATTATTGAGCTTGCCACGGTTGGTCTGACTTCAATCTGGTTTTCGGGCGGTGCGCTTGCGGCGTTATTAGTTTCGCTTGCCGGAGCGGGATTGGTGATACAGATTGCTGTATTCGTAGTTATTTCAGCAGTGCTTGTGATCTTTACCAGGCCTTTTGCAGCGAAGTATGTTAATGTGCATCATGTGAAGACAAATTGTGATGAATTGATCGGAAGTGTTGTTAAGGTAACAGAGACGGTTGATAATTTTGCACAGACCGGTACTGCAATTGCGCAGGGAAAGGAATGGACTGCAAGGTGCAAGTCAGACAAGGACAGAATTGAGAAAGATTCGCTTGCTAAAGTAACAGCAATTTCCGGAGTAAAACTGATTTTAGAGAAATGTAAGGAGGATGAGCTATGATATTTGGACTTATTATTTGGATGATCATTATTATGATCGTGGTGTGGCTTCTTGTGTCGAATATCCGTATTGTTCCGCAGGCGCATGCGTATGTTGTAGAGCGACTTGGCGGATACAAGGAGACATGGGGCGTTGGATTACATTTTAAGGTGCCAATCCTTGACCGTGTGGCAAAAAGAGTTTCCTTGAAAGAACAGGTTGTTGATTTTGAACCACAGGCAGTGATCACGAAGGATAATGTTACCATGCAGATCGATACGGTTGTATTCTATCAGATCACTGACCCGAAGAAGTATGCATACGGAGTAGAAAGTCCGATTGCGGCAATCGAGAATCTGACAGCAACAACACTCCGTAATATCATCGGAGATCTGGAATTAGATGAGACACTGACTTCCCGTGAGACGATCAACTCCAAGATGCGTACGATCCTTGATATTGCAACAGATGAGTGGGGAATCAAGGTGAACCGTGTTGAGCTGAAGAATATCATGCCACCGAAGGCAATCCAGGATGCGATGGAGAAGCAGATGAAAGCAGAGCGTGAACGCCGTGAAGCAATCCTGCGTGCAGAAGGAGAGAAGAAGTCCACGATTCTTGTTGCGGAAGGTGAGAAAGAATCTGTAATCCTGGAGGCAGAGGCATCTAAGCAGGCAGCAATCCTGAAAGCAGAAGCTGAGAAACAGAAACGAATCAAAGAAGCAGAAGGACAGGCGGAAGCAATCCGTTCTGTACAGAAGGCTACAGCAGAAGGTATCGAGTATATTAAGAATGCCGGAGCAGATGATGTTGTTCTTACATTAAAGAGTCTGGAGGCATTTGCCAAGGCGGCAGACGGAAAAGCGACGAAGATCATCATTCCTTCAGAGATTCAGGGAATTGCAGGACTTACGAAAACAATCGCAGAAGTTGCCCGTACAGAAACAAGCGTTGCAAAAGAAAAAGAAGTAAAGTAAAATAAAAGATGTATTTCAGCGTGCCAATCTGTTAAAAGATTGGCACAATGTGTTTTACAACGATAATATTTTGGAGTGCAAATGAAATGGAAACAGAGAAAATCATCAGGTTATCGGTTCGGAATCTGGTTGAATTCATATTAAAAGAAGGTGACATTGATAACAGGATTTCAGGTACGCTGGATAAAGATGCGATGCTGATGGGAGGACGCCTTCACCGAAAGATCCAGCGTATAATGGGCTCAAACTATCAGGCAGAAGTTTCCTTAAAACTGCAGCTTCCGTGTGACGGATTCCAATTAAAACTGGAAGGACGTGCGGATGGAATTCTCCTTGAATCAGAAAAAACAATAATAGATGAGATCAAAGGCGTCGTGCGTTCCCTAGATCGAGTGGAGCGTCCTGTGTCGGTTCATCTTGCTCAGGCAAAATGTTACGCATATATTTATGCCAGACAGCAGGGGTTAAAGCAGATCAGTGTTCAGATGACCTATTGTAATCTTGATACTGAAGATGTGAAAAGATTTCGGGAAGAGTATACATTTGAAGAATTAGAAAAATGGTTTCTTGATCTGGTTCATCAGTATGAACGTTGGGCAAAACTGCAGATTGAGTGGGAAAAGAGAAGAGACGCTTCGATTCATCAGACAGAATTTCCATTCGCATATAGAGAAGGGCAGTTTGACCTGGCAGCTTCCGTATATCGTACAATTTATCACAAAAAGAAATTATTTATCCAAGCCTCAACAGGAACCGGAAAGACGATGGCTGTATTGTATCCGGCGGTGAAAGCGATCGGAGAAGGATTAGGAGATAAAATATTCTATCTGACAGCAAAGACGATCACAAGAACGGTGGCAGAACAGGCATTTTCTATTCTTGAAGAAAAGGGTCTTGCCTTTCGTTCAATTACATTGACTGCGAAAGAGAAGATCTGTTTTTGTGAGGAGACAGAATGCAATCCGGATGCTTGTCCTTATGCGAAAGGTCATTTTGACCGAGTGAATGATGCAGTTTATGACATGTTGGAAAAGCAAAAGAAGCTGACACGGGAATCAATTGAAAGACAGGCAGAAGATTTTCATGTATGTCCGTTTGAACTATCTCTTGATCTGTCAGAATGGGCGGATGGGGTGATCTGTGATTATAATTATGTGTTCGATCCGACGGCACATTTGAAACGATTTTTTGCAGACAATGTCAGCGGAGATTATTTGTTTCTGATCGATGAAGCACACAACCTCGTGGAACGTGGACGGGAAATGTACAGTGCTTCCATCTATAAAGAAGACGTTCTCGAGGTGAAAAAACTGATGAAGGACCGAGATAAAAAACTTGTGAAGAGTCTGGAATCTGTCAATAAACTGATGCTTGAGATGAAACGCGAGTGCGAGAATTATCGGTTGGTGGAAAGTGTTTCTCCATTTGCAGTAAAACTTATGAATCTTCTGACTCAAATGGAAAGATATCTTGAAGAAGAGCGGAATGCAGGAAATGCAGAGCAGCCGGATGCATTTATGGAACTCTTTTTCCAGGTGAGGCAGTTTTTGGAAATTCATGAACTGTTGGATGAAAATTATATACAGTATACAGAACTGGAAGGAAGCGGAAGGTTTAAAGTGAAGTTGTTCTGTGTGAATCCGGCACAAAACCTGAATCATTATTTGAGCCAGGGCAATTCTACGATTTTTTTCTCGGCAACATTGCTTCCTATCGATTACTATAAACAATTACTATCTGTTGAGAAGGATGATTATGCAGTCTATGCTGAATCTAAGTTCCCACAGGAGAACAGGAAAATTCTGATCGGAAGTGAAGCAAGCACAAAATATACACAAAGAGGCACAGAAATGTATCGCAAAATTGCCGATTATCTGAGAGGCACAGTGGATGGGAAGAATGGAAACTACATTGCATTTTTTCCTTCCTATCAGTTTATGGAGGATGTTTTGGAAGAGTTTGAAAAACTGGCATCCGGAGTAGAACTGGTAATTCAATCGCAATTTATGTCAGAAAATCAGAGAGAAGAATTCTTGGAAATGTTTGAAGAAGAAAGAGATCATCCGATGCTTGGATTTTGTGTGATGGGTGGTGTATTTTCAGAAGGAATCGATCTTACACATGACAGATTGATCGGAGTGATCGTTGTCGGAACAGGAATTCCACAGGTGTGCAATGACAGAGAAATCGTGAAAAATTATTTTGACCAGAAAGGGATGCGAGGATTTGATTATGCGTACCTTTATCCCGGAATGAATAAAGTACTTCAGTCCGCAGGAAGAGTGATCCGCACCGAAGATGACAAAGGAATTATTCTTCTGCTTGATGACCGTTTTCAGAATCGGCAGTATCAGCAGCTATTTCCGAGGGAGTGGAAGGAATACGAAGTGTGTGGGCGGAAAGAGATAAAAGAAAAGATGGAAGAATTCTGGGAGAAATGATAAATGAAAAATGAGAATCGTTATTGGATAAAGAAGAAGTGGTTCAAGAATATTTGCAACTGTTCAGAGCCAGATGAAATTTCATAAAACAGGTATAAAATGCTTGCATTTTAAGGCTGGTTTTAAACTTCTGCTTGGCTCCGAACAGTACAAAATTTTACTGTTCTTTAAAATAGTTCAAAAATTCCTGTGCAGGCTTAGCCAGAGGAAGCTGCTCGTTGTAAGCAATCACAAGAGAACGCTCCGGCATCTCTTCTTCCATATCCAGTTTGAAGATACCATCATTGTTCTCAGAAAGACAATAATCCGGAATGAATGCGATTCCAAGCCCAATTCTTGCAAGATCGATCAGAAGATCATTACTTGTAAGTTCGATCTCAGGAACGAGATCAAGCTGATGCTGCTGGAACAGGCGATGAAGAAACTCGTTTGTCGTACTGTTCTTATCCAGCATCAGGATCGGATAGTGGAGCAGATCGGCAAGTGTAAGTTTCTTTTCCCTTAATTCAGGATAATTGTTTCCGGCAATGAAAACATCATGGAAATTCTTGATCTTCATAGAGGCGGAAATATTGTTGAGCGCTGCGTTCGGATAATTGACAACAATCAAATCCACCAGTCCGTTCTTTAAAAGCTCTGTACATCTTAAAGAAGTCTGGTTGATAACTTTAATATGTACATTCGGGAAAGTCTTATGGAATTTCTCAAGGTATGGAACAAGGAAATATCTGCAGATCGTGTCACTTGCACCGATGCGGATCTGCCCACCGGTAGAAGCGGCATCTAAAAGCTGAGCCTCACCTTTCTGGATCAGATTCATGGCCGGTTCAATGTGGCGCAGGAGAATCTCTCCTTCCGGTGTGAGCTGGACTTTCTTTGTGCTTCGGATAAAAAGCGTCTGATCCAGTTTTCGTTCGAGTGTTTTGATCGACTGGCTGACAGCAGACTGTGAAATAAACAGCTGCTTGGATGCCTCTGAGAAATTCAATGTGGTGGCGACGTGATAAAATACTTTGTATAATTCGTAGTTTATATCCATCATTTTATTAGACCTCCTAATAAATATTCATCTTATTATAAGATAAATAAAGGGAAAATACAACAGAATAAAAAAATCCGTTGCACAAAATATGAAAAAGCAGAGTAAATATTGCTGACTCCGAGAAAGATACGAGAAAACGACAATCAATTAGCGGTGCTTATCAGATTGTTTAATTTTATTAATTATACTAATGAAGAAAACTATGGTAGGATAAAAACAGATAATGTAATGAAGGTAGTATCGTGTTTTGAGCACGTAATACAGAAAGAGGAGATTATATATGAGTAATGTAAAGCGCGTATATGTAGAAAAGAAACCGGAGTTTGCTGTTGCGGCGAAGGGCCTCAGACATGAGATCCGTCATTATCTTGGACTTCAGGATGTGACAAATGTACGAGTTCTGATTCGTTACGACGCAGAGAATATTTCAGAAGAAACATTTGAAAAGGCATGCAATGGTGTGTTCGCGGAGCCGCCGGTAGATTTCCTTTATAAAGAAGAATTCCCGAAAAATGAAACAGATAAATGTTTTTCTGTAGAGTTCCTTCCGGGACAGTTCGATCAGAGAGCGGATTCCGCAGAGCAGTGTATCCGTTTTATTAAAGAAGATGAGACTCCTGTAATCCGTACAGCAGTTACATATGTAATTGAAGGCGGAGTTTCAGACGAAGAACTGCAGGCAATTAAGAATCACTGCATCAACCCGGTAGATTCCAGAGAAGCTGCAGCAGAGAAACCGGAGACACTGGTGACAGTATTTGATGAGCCGGCAGATGTAAAGATTTTTGACGGTTTTAAAGATATGCCAGAAGCAGAATTGAAAGAGTTATATGATTCTCTTGGATTGGCAATGACATTTAAAGATTTCCTGCATATCCAGAACTATTATGCAGGAGAAGAGCACAGAGATCCGACGATGACAGAGATCCGTGTTCTTGATACATACTGGTCAGATCACTGCCGTCATACAACATTCTCTACAGAATTAAAAGATGTGAAGTTTGATGAAGGTGACTACAAAGAGACAATCGAAGCAACATATAAAGAATATTTGAAAGATCACAGCGAGATTTTCAAAGGAAGAGAAGATAAATTTGTCTGCCTTATGGATCTTGCACTGATGGCTATGCGCCGCCTGAAAAAGGAAGGAAAGCTTGCTGATCAGGAAGAGTCTGATGAGATCAATGCATGTAGTATCGTAGTTCCGATCAAGGTTGACGGAGTAGAAGAAGAGTGGCTGATCAACTTCAAGAATGAGACACATAACCATCCGACAGAGATCGAACCATTTGGTGGAGCTGCAACATGTCTTGGAGGAGCAATCCGTGACCCACTGTCAGGACGTACTTATGTATACCAGGCAATGCGTGTGACAGGTGCCGCTGATCCGACAGTATCAGCAGATGCAACTCTGAAAGGAAAACTTCCTCAGAAGAAACTTGTTCGTGAGGCGGCTCATGGATATAGCTCATATGGTAACCAGATCGGTCTGGCCACAGGACTTGTAAAAGAGATTTATCATCCGGATTACGTTGCAAAACGTATGGAGATCGGTGCTGTACTTGGAGCTGCTCCAAGACGTGCGGTTATCCGTGAAAATTCCGACCCGGGAGATATCATCATTCTTCTTGGTGGTCGTACAGGCCGTGACGGCTGTGGTGGAGCAACAGGTTCATCTAAGGTTCATACAGAAGAGTCTATCGAGACTTGTGGAGCAGAAGTTCAGAAAGGAAATGCACCGACAGAGCGTAAGATCCAGAGATTATTCCGTAGAGAAGAAGTCAGCCATCTGATCAAGAAATGTAATGACTTTGGTGCAGGCGGTGTATCTGTAGCAATTGGAGAACTTGCAGACGGACTTCGCGTTGAACTTGATAAAGTACCGAAGAAATATGCAGGACTTGACGGAACAGAAATCGCAATCTCTGAGTCTCAGGAAAGAATGGCAGTTGTTGTAGACCCGAAAGATGTAGATGAATTCATGGGATACGCGAAGGAAGAAAACTTAGAGGCAACAGTTGCAGCAGTAGTAACAGAGGAGCCAAGACTCGTTCTTGTATGGAGAGGAAAAGAGATTGTCAACCTTTCCCGTGCATTCCTTGATACAAACGGTGCTCATCAGGAGACAAATGTTGAGGTTGAGATTCCTTCTAAGAAGGACAGCCTTTTTGTAAAGAAAGAAGTAGGAGATGTAAAAGAGACATGGCTTTCTATGCTCTCTGATCTCAATGTATGCTCTCAGAAAGGACTTGTTGAGATGTTCGACGGTTCTATCGGAGCAGGTTCCGTATTTATGCCACATGGTGGAAAATACCAGATGACAGAGACACAGGCAATGGTAGCGAAAGTACCTGTTTTGAACGGAACAACAGACAGTGTATCTATGATGAGTTACGGATTTGATCCATATCTGTCAAGCTGGAGCCCATACCACGGAGCTGTTTATGCAGTGACAGAGTCAATTGCTAAGATCGTGGCAGCAGGTGGAGATTATAGAAAAATCCGCTTCACATTCCAGGAGTATTTCCGCAGAATGACAGAGGATCCGAAGAGATGGAGCCAGCCATTTGCAGCACTTCTTGGTGCTTATGCAGCACAGATTGGTTTCGGACTTCCATCTATCGGAGGAAAAGACAGTATGTCAGGAACATTCCAGGATATTGACGTACCTCCGACACTTGTATCCTTTGCTGTTGATATGGCTCTTGAGCAGGATATTATTACACCTGAACTTAAGAAAGCTGGAAATAAACTTGTATGGCTCAAGATCGAAAGAGATGAGAATGATCTTCCGGTTTACGATGCAGTGATGGATCAGTACGGTAAATTCATGGAAGATATCCAGAGCGGAAAAATTGTATCTGCATATGCACTGGATCGTCATGGAGTTGCAGCAGCAGTCAGCAAGATGGCATTTGGTAACCGTATGGGTGCCAAAATCGAGCACAATGTAGATAAGAGAGATCTGTTTGCTCCTGCATTTGGAGATATTATCGCAGAGGTTGAAGACGGAAAAGTTGGAGAACTCGCAATCACTTATACAGAAATCGGTGAAGTAACAGAAGAGCCTGTACTTGCTTACGGTGATGTGAAGATCGCACTTGCAGACGCACAGGATGCATGGACAGGAACACTTGAGAAAGTATTTGCTACAAAATCAGCAGCAGATTCTGATGCCAAGGTTGAAGAGAAGCTCTTCAATACATCCGATATTCATATTTGCAGCCATAAGATCGGACAGCCAACAGTATTTATTCCGGTATTCCCTGGAACGAACTGTGAGTATGACAGTGCCCGTGCATTTGAGAGAGCAGGTGCTAAGGTTATTACAAAAGTATTCCGTAACCTTGATGCAGAAGACATCCGTGGATCAGTAGACGAGTTTGAGAAAGCAATCGGACAGGCTCAGATGATCATGTTCCCAGGTGGATTCAGTGCCGGTGATGAGCCGGATGGTTCAGCTAAATTCTTTGCAACTGCATTCCAGAATGCGAAGATCAAAGAAGCTGTTGAAAAACTTCTGAATGAGAGAGACGGACTTGCACTTGGTATCTGTAACGGATTCCAGGCTCTGATCAAGCTCGGACTTGTACCATACGGAAAAATCGTTGGACAGACAGATGATGCTCCGACACTGACATACAATACAATCGGACGTCATATCTCTAAGATGGTTTATACAAAGGTTGTTACAAACAAATCCCCATGGCTTCAGGGAGCACAGCTTGGCGGAGTTTATACAAACCCGGCATCTCATGGTGAAGGAAGATTTGTTGCAAGCGAAGAGTGGCTTGATAAGCTGTTCGCTAACGGACAGGTGGCAACACAGTACTGTGATCCGGAAGGAAATATCAGCATGAACGAAGAGTGGAACGTGAACGGATCTTACCGTGCAATCGAAGGTATCACAAGCCCGGATGGACGTGTCCTTGGTAAGATGGCTCACTCTGAGAGACGTGGAGATCATGTTGCTATTAACATTTATGGAGAGCAGGATCTGAAGATTTTTGAATCAGGTGTAAAATACTTTAAATAAAATGGTAACTGTACACCGACGAAATGCGTAGCATTTTGGAGGTTGGCTCTGAACAGTTACAATAAAATATAAAATAAAATAAAAAAGTTGTTGACATCTGATAGGTGTTAAGTATATAATAATCAAGTCGGTTGCGACAAAGCGTAAGTGGAAGCCGCAGCCGACATATGAATATGGGATCTTAGCTCAGCTGGGAGAGCATCTGCCTTACAAGCAGAGGGTCACA
>NZ_JAJCME010000139.1:0-247 GCF_020560115.1 Mediterraneibacter sp. 210702-DFI.5.30 | reverse complement strand
CCAAAGAGGCCGCCATGGCTTTCCGTGCTAGGGTATTGATATTCTACGGCAACTACGGAGAGGCTCTGAAAGACCTGAAGGCAGATGTCGAATCCGGAAGCTATGAATTAGTAGATGACTACGAGAAGCTATTCAATAACGCCACAGAGGGCTATATGTCAAAAGAGTCCGTCTTCATCACCCTGCGCTCTTACATTCCTAGCTACACTAGCGGTAGCGTTTGTCCACAAATGAATGTCGGTCGCGG
>NZ_JAJCME010000138.1:0-247 GCF_020560115.1 Mediterraneibacter sp. 210702-DFI.5.30 | reverse complement strand
AGCTATGATACGCCGACCAACCTTCTATAAGCATTTTTTAGATAAATATGACTTTCTCAACTTTTTTATCAAACATAAAATCGAGGAAATATTCAGTAAAGCACTGATAAATGGCGATGGTACACCACTGAACTTCTACACTATCGCTTTTGAGTCAATCTTAGATATGCAAGCAGTGAGTGAACATTTTCTACAAAATATCCAAATCAACTATAATCTTTTTAGAGAGCTAAAACCTGTACGACAG
>NZ_JAJCME010000137.1:0-248 GCF_020560115.1 Mediterraneibacter sp. 210702-DFI.5.30 | reverse complement strand
ATTGAAAAAAGTATTGCACCTTTACGCAGTTTTGTGACTGAACCAATGCGATTTGGGAAACTATTTTTAGCAGGAGATGCGGCACATATCGTTCCACCGACAGGGGCAAAGGGTTTAAATTTAGCTGCATCTGATATCACTTATTTGTCAAATGCCTTAATTGAATTTTATCTCAATGGTTCAGAACAAGGCATCGAGGAATATTCTGAAAAATGCTTAAAACGTGTGTGGAAAGCAGAACGTTTTTC
>NZ_JAJCME010000136.1:0-249 GCF_020560115.1 Mediterraneibacter sp. 210702-DFI.5.30 | reverse complement strand
CAGCGATTAGCTGAGAACTTTAGCAACAACGCCCGCGCCAACGGTACGGCCGCCTTCACGGATTGCGAAACGCAGACCGTCGTCCATCGCGATCGGGTGGATCAGGGTAACAACCATTTTGATGTTGTCGCCCGGCATTACCATCTCTACGCCTTCCGGCAGTTCGATGGTGCCAGTCACGTCAGTTGTACGGAAGTAGAACTGCGGACGGTAGCCTTTGAAGAACGGAGTATGACGGCCGCCTTCATC
>NZ_JAJCME010000135.1:0-249 GCF_020560115.1 Mediterraneibacter sp. 210702-DFI.5.30 | reverse complement strand
CCAAATCTTGCATAAATTCCCACACAGATTTGAAAATCAAGTTCGGTGATCCCGTATTTTTTCCTGATAAATTCTTTATTATCATTACCATTGACATACTCTTCGACAGCCTTAAGTTTAGTGTTTATGCTAATTTTAGTCATAAAAAATACCCCTAAAGTTGATTTCCAACTTTGGGGGTACGCATCACATTTGGGTACACGTCGCTATCGTTTTTATTTTTGCCGATATTTTTCTTTCCAATAGCCG
>NZ_JAJCME010000134.1:0-250 GCF_020560115.1 Mediterraneibacter sp. 210702-DFI.5.30 | reverse complement strand
GACAGCTTAGTGCCGGCAGTCTGCAGCTTAACACCGGCATCAACAAGCTGGCGCAAAGCTCACCACAGATCACTAACGGCCTTAACCAGCTGAACTCTGGACTTGGCGAGGGTCAAAGCTATCTGACTGGTCTGCAGAAGTCGGCAGCTGCTGAAACCTTCTACATTCCTAAGTCGGTTCTGCACAGCAAGACCTTCAAGCCAGCAATCGACAACTACATGTCATCCAACCGTAAGATCACCAAGATTAC
>NZ_JAJCME010000133.1:0-250 GCF_020560115.1 Mediterraneibacter sp. 210702-DFI.5.30 | reverse complement strand
GCAAAGGCAGTGTTGCCTTGGTGTCATGGGCCATTTTAGCCTTGGCATTGACAAAATCCAGATGTCCCAGAATCTTGGCATTATTCTGAATGTCCAGCCGATAAGGAGCCAGCATCGTTGAAAGAGCTGCTAGGACTCTTCTGTCCTCTTGCCGTTCTTCGATTTGCGATTGACGCAGACGATTATTCAGATCAACTGTACTGGCTGGCTCAATATACAGCGTTTGACCACTAGCGCTTTGATCATGAAC
>NZ_JAJCME010000132.1:0-250 GCF_020560115.1 Mediterraneibacter sp. 210702-DFI.5.30 | reverse complement strand
CATACCTGGCGTGAAGCGATAGGTCCCGGCCTTAAAGTGAGACAGCTCCGGCTCAATACGCAGCAGCCACTGGAATACGCGCGGACGGTTAATCACTTTGTCGCTGTAAAGCTGTTCACCCAGCGCCAGACGCCCGGTTCCTGCTTTCAATGTGAAAACAGTCTCTTCTTTAATCAGAATTTTACTGTCCGCCATCTGGCGAACTTTCCATAGTCCTACCCCGCCTGCAATACCCAGCACAACGATAAGC
>NZ_JAJCME010000131.1:0-250 GCF_020560115.1 Mediterraneibacter sp. 210702-DFI.5.30 | reverse complement strand
ACTTGGTGCCGTGAAGATCTGGAACTTGTCGTCAGTAGCCTTCATGTCTTCAGCACCGGCATCCAGAGCATCCATCAGCATGTCGTCTTCGCTCTTGTCAAGACCGTCACGCAGAATTTCAATCAAGCCCTTGCGATCAAACATGTAGGAAACAGAGCCACTGGCACCCAGTGAACCGCCGGAATGAGTAAATGCAGAACGTACTGCAGCGGCCGTTCGGTTCTTGTTGTCAGTCAAGGCAAAGACCATC
>NZ_JAJCME010000130.1:0-251 GCF_020560115.1 Mediterraneibacter sp. 210702-DFI.5.30 | reverse complement strand
CCGCTCAGGAAGTCTTGGCAATGATCGTTAAAGAAGAAGACATTATGCTGCCAATGCTTGCTGAGGTTGCCACGCCTGCTGACTGGGCCCGCGTACGAGCAGATGAGGATTCAATCGGCTACACGCTGATCTCACCGCCAATCAATTGGCAGCCTACCGAACAGGAGCTTGCTGATGCGGCAAACAAGCCCACCAACTCCGCACTGGGCCAGCAGTTTAATGAAATCGCCAAACAACTGGCCGCCACTGAC
>NZ_JAJCME010000013.1:0-88425 GCF_020560115.1 Mediterraneibacter sp. 210702-DFI.5.30 | reverse complement strand
ACACGCATCCTCCGTGTCAATCAGCGGAGTGATTGACACGGGAGTGAACAGTAACGTAAAATCAGCCGCAGGGGATATTTTCCACTTGTTATATCTATCCTAGCACAACCTCTTGTTTGATTCAAGCAAAAACGCAGAAGAAAAGGAAGGTTTTCTTCCTCTTCTCCTGCGTAAAACAGCACTATTTTATTTCTCAGGAAATATAATCTCCATTCTTGTTCCTTTTCCGTACTCACTATCCACCTGAACTTTCGCCCCGTGCAGAATTGCTCCATGCTTCACGATCGACAGTCCAAGTCCTGTTCCCCCCCGTTCTTTCGAATGGCTCTTATCCACTCTGTAGAATCGTTCAAAGATTCTATCCTGATGTTCTTTTGGAATTCCGATCCCTGTATCACTCACGCGGACTTTCGGTCCTTCCAGTGTATTTCCTACCCAAATGGTTACATTTCCATTTTCTTTATTATACTTTACAGCATTTTCTGTAATGTTATAGATCATTTCATCCAGAATCTGACGGATTCCATGTATTTTCACAGATTCTCCTGTCAGTTCCATATGAATATTCCGCTGAACCGCTGTAAGAGAAAGACGACTGACAATTTCTCTCGTCAGTTCAAATAAATCTACATCTTCTTTCTCAAGCTCAACAGATTCGTCATCTAGCTTTGATATTTTAATAATATCTTCAATCAATGTCAAAAGCCGACGTGCCTCCTTATAAATTGTCTCAGAAAATCTCGGAATATCCTCCGGACGCACGAGTCCATTCATCATGATCTCTGCGTATCCGGAAATCGAAGTGAGCGGAGTTTTCAGCTCATGGGATACATTTGCAGAGAATTCTTTACGCATATTGGCCACAGCTTCTTTTTCTTTATTCTGCTTATCCATAGCTTCCAAAAGCGGGGTCATCTCCTCATATACAACATTATCCAATGGGTTTTCCAAATCCAGATGAATTACAGGTTCCATCAGTCTGTTTGTCTGCCATTTTGCAAGAAACCAGGCAAGTACAAGTCCAATGATTCCAATCCCTATAACCACCGGCAAAATATTTAATGAAGTCCACATCAGACTATCCATTGATTTTGAAACACGGAGAACGTTCCCATCATCCAGAAGAACCGCATAATAATACAATTCTTTGCTTACGGTATCTGACATACGGATCTTCTCGCCTGTCCCATTCTTCAAAGCCTGTTGTACTTCGGCTCTGGTCTTATGATTCTCCATCGTACTTCCATCATTTCTGGAATCATACAGAACATCTCCCGTAGATGCGATCAGCGTCACTCGCGTTCCCTGATCCACATCATCCAGCTGTGCAAGATACTCTGTTCCTGACAGATCGACTGCCCGTTTGATATACGCTGCTTCCTGTTTGATCTCACCCTCAAGGATCTTCAGGTTCCGCTGATACACAACAACAGACATGATCAGATATATCGGAACTAAAATTGCAATCAGTATAAACATCATGCTTTTCTGAATTCGTTTTCTCACTTTCTCATATCCTCCAGACTTGTATTACGCTTCTCCACCGATCCGATATCCAACACCACGAACTGTCTTGACCAGACTGCCCTGCTCACCTAACTTCTGGCGGAGTGTCCGGATATGAACATCAACCGTTCTCGTCTCTCCATCAAAATCATATCCCCAGATCTCTGTCAGTAGCTGGTCTCTTGTCAGCACGATTCCCTGATTGCGCATCAATTTCTCAAGAAGTTCAAATTCCTTCAATGTCAGCACAACTTGCTCGCCATCTACTTTTACTTCATGTTTCTTCGTATCTAAGCTGATTCCTCCAACAGAAAGTTTCGTCTTATCCTGTTGCTTTCCACTTCTGCGAAGCACTGCTTTGATTCTGGAAATCAGCTCCATCATACCAAATGGTTTCGTCACATAATCATCCGCACCGGAATCCAATCCCACTACCTTATCATACTCTGACCCCTTCGCTGTCACCATGATCACAGGGATATCCTTTGTCTTTGATGAATTTTTCAGTTTCTTAAGAATCTCAAGTCCATCTTCCCCTGGAAGCATAATATCAAGCAAAACAAGCTCTGGCGTGTCAAACGCCAAAGCCTCCATAAATGCTGTCCCGTCTGCGAATCCTCTGGCTTCCAGTCCGGTTGTCTCCAGAGTGTAGATTACAAGTTCGCGAATGTTATCGTCATCTTCTACACAAAAAATCATATATTTCTTTCTCCTTCTAATGCATTACAGCACTATCCTTATGCACTCCGGTAATTGCAAATTCTACCCACTCGGCAATATTTGTCGCATGGTCTCCGATTCGCTCAAGATACTTTGTAACCATGATAAAATCAAAGAGTTTTCTTCCATCACGACCATCACCCTCACGGATCAGCTGGATGATCTGATCCCGGATCTCATCAAAATAATCATCAATCTCATCATCATCATTCATGACTGTACGTGCAAGCTCCAGATCTTTCTCAACATATGCTGTTACACTGTTGCGAACCATTTTGCTTACGCCTGTTGCCATCGCTGTCAGCTTGTCAAGATTCTCATCCATCTTCTCCCACTTGGATGAAATGATGATCTCTGCGATATCAGAAGTCTGATCTCCGATTCGCTCCATATCTGTGATCATCTTAAGTGCTGCTGAGATTCTTCTGAGGTCTCTTGCGACCGGCTGCTGCTGGAGCAGAAGCTTCAGACAAAGTCTCTCGATATCTTTTTCAATCTGATCGATCTCTTCATCTTCTTTGATCACAATCTTAGCCTGTTCCGTGTTACCTTCCTTTAATGCCTGAGTTACCTTTGCAATTGCTGTTTCACACAACTCACCCATATGTGTAAGCTGTGTATCCAAAAGATGCAGCTGCATATCATATCTGTTACGCATAAATCAACCAAACCTCCCTGTGATGTAATCCTCTGTTCTCTTATCTTCAGGAATGGAGAACAATTTCTCAGTGTCATTATACTCAATCACTTCTCCTAAGAGGAAAAATGCTGTGTTATCCGATACACGGACTGCCTGCTGCATATTATGCGTTACCATAACGATAGTATAATCTTTTTTCAGTTCCATCGCAAGGTCTTCAATCTTAGATGTTGAGATTGGATCCAGTGCGGATGTCGGCTCATCCATCAGAATTACTTCCGGCTCAACTGCCAGTGTTCTTGCGATACAAAGTCTCTGCTGCTGTCCACCGGAAAGTCCGAGCGCACTTTTATTCAGACGGTCTTTGAGTTCATCCCAAATCGCTGCCTGACGAAGGCTTCGCTCAACGATCTCATCCAGCTGAGATTTTTTCTTGATTCCGGCAATTCTCGGTCCGTAAGCCACATTGTCATACACACTCTTTGGAAATGGATTTGGCTGCTGAAATACCATTCCAACACGATGACGCAGTGTGATCTCGTCCATTTCCTTGAAAATGTCCTTACCGTCGAGCAGAACATTTCCATCAATCTTACAATTTTCCACCAGATCATTCATACGGTTCAGTGTCTTCAGAAATGTAGATTTTCCACATCCGGAAGGTCCGATAAATGCAGTGATCTTATTCGCCTCGATCTTCATATTCACATCTTTGAGTGCATGGAAGTCTCCATAATGAAGATTCAGATGGCTGATATCAAATTTATAATCATTTGCTTTTTTTGCTTCCATTTTTATTAATTATCCTTTCTACATGCCAGTCAACGAAATGATTGACATAGAAATTATCAGTTGGCTTCCTCTTTCATTTTCTGTCTTTAGTTTCCTGAATTCTTCTTATTAATGTGTCGGCTCAATGCATTTGCGCCAATGCTGAACAGCAGAACAAGAATCATCAGGATTGCTGCTGACAGGTTTGCAAGATTCGGATCCTGTCCATTGATCTGAAGTCCCCAGATCTGCAATGACAATGTCTCTGCCGGACGGAAAATATTCAGCGGGCAGGTTGGGGATGTCAGATTCCAGTTGTTCCAGCGCAGATCTGTTCCTGATCCTGTTGTATACAGAAGTGCTGCCGCCTCACCAAATCCTCTTCCTGCTGCCAGGATGACACCTGTCATGATTCTTGGGATACACGCCGGGATCAACACATGATAAATGGACTGCCATCTTGTTGCTCCAAGTCCAAGACTTGCCTGCAGGTAATGTCCCGGCAGACCATTGATCGCGTCCTCTGTCGTTGTTGTGATAACTGGGATCGCCAGAATAGAAACTGATAATGCTCCCGCGAGAAGACTCTTTCCAAGTCCGAAAAACACAAGAAATACCAGATATCCAAACAATCCAACAACAATGGACGGAAGCGAAGAAAGTGTCTCAATACAGATTCTTAGAAATTTTGTAAGAAATCCTTTCTTCGCATACATTGCCAAATAGATTCCGGCTGTCACTCCAAGCGGAATGGAGAATAACAACGAAATAAATACTAGATAAATTGTATTGAACAACTGGTTTCCGATGCTTCCTTTTCTCGCAAAGGCAAACATCTCCGGTGTTGCTCCTGTAAATCCTTTGATAATTACATAAGATGCAAATCCAATCAATAATGTAAAGAAGAACACTGCGATCAGATAAAACACGCCGGTCATTATTTGATTTATTCCACGCGCACGTTGTACTCGATTCATCTATTTGCTCCCCCTTACTCTTTGTCTTTCTTCGGTCTTGAAAAATAATGGATCAGCAGGATGAATAACAGAGATAATAAGAACAATAACAATGCCATTGTCCAGAGTGCTGTCTTCATCTCACCGCCCTCCGTTGCATTTCCCATCTGTGCTGCGATTTCTGTAGTCAAACTCTTTGTTGTGGAGAATAATCCCTTTGGAAGAGCTGTTGTCTGTCCAATTACCATTGCAACCGCAAGTGCCTCACCGAATGCTCTCGCAAGTCCGAGAATAATTCCTGAAAGAATTCCTGAACCTGCTGCCGGAATGACAACTTTATAAATGGACTGCCATCTTGTAGAACCCAGTCCGTAGGCTGCCATACGGTAATCTTTTGGCACAGAATGAATGGAATCTGCTGCCACATTACTGATGGTTGGGAAGATCATCAGTGCCAAAACAATCCCTGCCGCAAGAACTGAATGTCCAACTTGTAAATGAAATACTTTCTTAATTGCCGGAATCAGGACTGTAAGTCCAACCCATCCATAAACAACTGATGGAATTCCTGCGAAAATTTCAACGATTGGTCTGTAAAACTTTTCTCCGAATTTCGGCGCGATCTCAATCATAAAGATTGCAGAACCTACTGCAAATGGAGTCGCGATCAGAAGTGCCAGACCACATGTACATAGAGAACCCACGATAAAGATCAATGCTCCGACAGTTCCACCCCCCTGTGCATTATCTTCCGGGTTCCAGTCTGTCGATCCTAAGAATTCAAATATGGAATGACCAAATATCGTAAATGTACCGGATCCCTTATATATAAGAAAGGCTCCGATACAGATTGTGATGGCAATAACAAGCAAACCGCCCGCTGTCATCAGTCCTCTCCATGCATACTCTTTTGTAAACATGTTTTGTTTCTTCATATTTTCACCTTTTATCAGTGAAATGTACTGCTGTTCTGATTTTTCCCGGAACACACAGTACATTTCATAGCTTTTCACTTTATGCTATTAGTGCTCTGTTACAGTCATCTTAGATGCAACACCATAACCAAGTTTCTCCATCTGAGCGCCATATTCATCACCTGTGATATAATCAAGGAATGCTTTTGTCACTTCATTTGGTTCACCCTTTGTGTACATATGCTCGAATGTCCATACAGGATATTTTCCGCTGTAAGTATTCTCAAGTGTTGGCTCAACATCATCAATTGCTACTGTCTCAACACCTGCATCTCCTGTCAGATAAGAAAGTGCTACATAACCGATTGCTCCGTTTGTACTCTTTACATTTGTAAGAAGAACTCCGGAATCATCTGTTTCCATGGATGTGTTAGAAGCTTCTTCGTTTCCGTCCAGTGCATATTTCTGGAATGTTGCTCTTGTTCCTGAAGACTCAGGACGTGTTACAAGAACGATATCCTCATCCGGTCCTCCAACATCTTTCCAGTTTGTTGTCTTTCCTGTGAAGATGGAGATTAACTGCTCTTTTGTAAGACTCTTAACACCTGCTTCTGCAACATCTTTGTTTACGATCGGTGCCATAGTTACAACACATACCTGATGATCTACAAGCTCTTTTGCTGCTGTCTCATCCAGTTTATCTTCTGCTGCCACATCAGAGTTACCGATATCTACAGTTCCTTCTGATACCTGCTTCAGTCCTTCTCCTGAACCGCCTGCATCGATTGTGATAGATACATCCGGATGATCATTTAGAAACGAATCTGCTGCATCATCAGCAAGTGGTTTCAGTGCTGATGAACCGGCTGCTGTGATTGTTCCGCTTAATGAGCTGTCACTGCTCTCTGTATTTGTATCTGCTGCATTATCTGAAGTTTCGTTTGATGAACTTCCACATCCAACTGCCATTGTTGCTGTCATACCTGCTACTGTAAGTAATGCTATAAACTTTTTCATTTTCATGTCAATTATCTCCTTTACATTTCATACACATTTCTAATCCCACTGCATTTTCTTTTTTTATTTTCTGCAGCCATTTATGCTTCCCTCAAGCACAGTACATATGTTACGTAAGAAATGTAAAGTCTGAAATCAACCAAATGTTAAGTTTATGTAAAACAACAACGGGTGTTTTTTCGGATTTGTGCAGATCCTAAACGGAGTATTTTTTGTATATCATGAAAACACTTTCCTGATATACAAAAAAGAGAGGCCTCTCAACCTCTCTCACAAATCATCTCTTTATCTGAAGCAAACACATAAGGACTACGCCCAGAATCAGACCACCGAGAAAACAGACAATATATCCAAGAACCACCTTTCGATTTCCCCTTTCACCGCTTGTCTTCCTGATGTCATTATATGAAGCTTTCTGCGAAAATATTCCTTCTAATCTTCAAGTGTTCCCCTTGCCCAACGAATCAGCCATAGAATACTCCAGGTCAGCAACACTCCCATGATCACACCGACAATATTGATTCCTGCTTCATCCCACTGACAGTGTCTTCCTACGATCAGAACCTTGTGTGCCTCATCTGCAATTGCCAGGATCGTACAAAGTCCGAATACCGCACACGCCGCTTTCCAGGCTTTCATCACATTCTTCATTGCCAGAACCAATAATCCTGATTCTATGAAATAAACGATAAAGTGTGCCCATTTTCTCAGATACATATGCACATAATCCACACTGTCCTGTGGAAAAAAGTGCTGTTGGATCCATTCTGCCATCGGCAGACTGGTTGCTGCTGTCTGTGGTCCATTCTGGCTGGACAAAACCAGAAGAAGGATCAGCCAAATGATTGCCGGCAAAAATGAGATCATCGTCAATTTCCTGTTCTTCGCTCTATTCGTTTTCTTATTGCTCTTCAAAAATCTACTCCTAACTGATATACTGCTTTCTTTTTCGCTCATTATACCATGTAGAAATTCTTTGTCAAATTTCATTTCTTGTCTTACTTATACGTTAAACAAGTAATTCGCAATCCCATACATCTACGCCACTGTCCTGGAACACGCCATGCAGACGTTCATGCAGCTGCTCCTTTGTCACATCTTTCTTTAGAATCACCTGAATGAATCCGCCTCCACCGGCTCCTGATATAAACTTCCCATCGATCAGGTCTTCACATACAAGAAGGATCTGATCGATACAGGTATTGGTTGTACCGGCATCCAACATACAGGATAATTCCCAATGTTGGTTTAAAAGCTCAGCAAATTCGTCAATATCTCCCTGCTCCAGTGCAAAACGCATTAACACGGCGATTGCCTTCATCTCCTTTAATGCCTTCAATGATTCTGGTCTGCTTCCGATATAGCCACCAACCACATCACGCAGCAGATTTCTTGCGAGACGCCTCTGACCAGTATAAATCAATGCGAAACGTTCTTTCAGTTCTTTCTTTCCCTCTTCCGGCATTTCTATCTTCTCTACAACAAGATTCTGGGCAATCCCCGGTTTTGTTGAGATCAGTTTAATTCCTTCTGTCAGTCCGCCAACCTGATCCTGCCATCCGCCTCCGGTACTCATGATCTGCTCCATACCAAGGACAACATCATAGATCTCTGCATCTGTACGCTCCTGACCAAGAAATTCAAAGATTCCCTTTACGCACGCTCCTGATAAGATACTGCTTGTTCCAAGTCCTGATCCTTTCGGTACTCCATAAACCTGGGTAGAAAGATAGATTCCTCCTCCCATCCGCTTTAAAATCTCCTGAAGATCTGCTTCTTCCCTGACCGGGATAATTCCACAGGCGATCAAAGCTGCTTTATGCAGTGCAAATGAATCATATGGATTATGACAATCCTGGATCTCAGCTGCACTGTCTACCGTTGTATAGACTCCGATATCCTTACTTTCAAATTCCACATGAAGCTCATCTAATCTCTTCACCGTGATCTGTACCGGATAGATTCCTCTTAATTTCATTGCAGCATTAAGAACTACTCCACCCTTTTCATTACAATGTGGTGGTGTATCCGTCCAGCCTCCGCCCCAGTTCACGCGGACCGGAAGGGCGATATCAACCTGATCTTTTACAATTCTATATCCTGCACTATCCGGAAGTTTCTTCTCTGCTTCTTCATAAATCACCTCCTGGATTGTTCCAAAACAGTCATTCTCAAGTGCATCATAATGCAGATCATCATAAATCGTTCTTGTCTTTTTCATATAACAGGAGACTGCATGATAGATTCGAATCTTCAATGAGAAATCTGCTTCTGCCGCATCTTCCATCAGTAACTTAAAGATTTCTTTCGATATTCCACGCTTTCCAAATATCTTGAGTGCATCCGCATAATACATTCCCTGCTCCAGTTTTCTGATGAAACACCTTGCAAGAATACGGTTTTCAAGAAACCTCTCCTGATCACAGGATGCCTCAATATCTGCTGCATTAAAACTGGAATAGAGGCTCATGCGTTCAGTCTCACGCCATCTGGAAATCTCTTCTTTTGTTGCAGTACCATGTGCCATCTTGTAAATGATTTCAGCCATATCAAGTGCATCTTCCCAGTCATCACACACCGGATAAAGATCTGCAAACCACAGATAGGTCTCTTCTCCTTTCCAGAGTTCTTCTTTCGTCACTTTATTCTGAGCCATAAACTGATTCAATGTCGTGCCGAGAAATGAAACCTCTCCCGGATATTTTCCTTTCGGATTATCTGGTACACCATAAATCCTGATTACTTTTTTCCCACCTGTCAGTTCAATTCCGTGCATAACAATCTGTTCCGGAATCTTCCGGTCCATAATGCGCACATGGGAAAGAACGGTTCCGTCGCCGACCTCAGAATTGCCAAGAATATAACAATTCTCCAGATATGCTTCTTTTCCTATCTTCGCACGGCTTCCTACATAAGCATTATGCGCTGCAAATCCTTCTTTTTGCACTGCTGAATTCACCTGCATCTTCCAATCCAGGAACTCGTAATCCTGCACATCTTTTGTTACAAGACTTCTCAATTCCCTTGTTGTTCCGAAATGAATAAATTCCGCCGGTGACAGACACAACAGCTTCATTGAGAAATGATGGATCGCATTCCAGATCTGTGTCCTGCATTCATGCAGTGCCTCATTGAGCTGTCCTTCTGCTGCCTCTTTATAGAAATCTTCTAATGTAGAATCATTTGCAAGCGGATATAAAAAGTCTCCATAAAAGCTGATCCTTGCTTCTTCATTACAAAACTGACGGAATTTCTTCTCGTCTACTTTGCCCTCTGTTGAAATCAGACGGAACAGTGCCTGCAACAGTGCGCTGCCAAACAATACCGCACCTGTATCAAGATCTACATTTCCTGCTTTATTAACAGCTCCCATCTCTCGCAGACGCTCTTCTGTCTGTTTATGAAGAAAACACTTTACATAATCATGTCCGTCATTCAGAAATACGCCATGATTCTTTCCTGTAGCTACCGGCTCTTTAATGGAAATTGCTGCCGCTCCGTCAAACTGCGCATCAATCTGAAGTGGATTAAACAGAAGCAATACATCACCTGACAAAACAAGCATTCCTTCCTGAATCCTGGATGGAACCCCTGACATCCCTACAATAAACTCATCAAACAAAGTGGAACTTCTTCCATCCGGCAATTCTCTTGGAACCGGTGAGAAAAGCTTGCCGATTGCAGAATACTGCGGCACTCTCTTGCTGTCACCACCTGAATGAATCACAAGAATTCTACGATTCTTAAAAGGATTCTCTCTCTCCGGTTCCTGTTCTGCAATATAACGCATCACCTGAAATGTAGCTCCTCCTGATCCCACACGTTTTCCCTCCGGATCCGGAAGAACCGCATACGTTGTCTCTTCCGGAAGAAGACCTTTTTCCAGACGGTTCTCGATCTGATTCCGATAAGCCGTTGCCTGTGCTTCATTTGATGCTGTCAATATAATATAATCCCATTTGATAAAGCTTTTTTTCTTTAAACTTCTTTCATAATCTTCCCAGGAATCCAGATAGGACTGACGCAGGAAGAGATTATTCATCTTCTCGTATTTCATTTCTTACCCCTTATCTACCTTTTTCTTATCTTAGTTAAACGTTCAAATAACATCCAATGCTAGGATAACACACATTTTATAAAATTGAAAGTAATTGCAACCCGAGTAGACGTTTTTCTATATCAGAACAGTAACCAGAACATGACTTTTTCATATACAAAAAAGAGCTGTAAAAAACGAGCTTATCCTCTATTTCTCACAACTCTTTTCAAAAATCAGTTTAAAATGCTCTTATTGCTGTGTAAAATCATTATTCGCTGTCGGCGCTACTGCGCTTTCCTGAGCACTGATCGACTGAACTGTCTCAGAAGGTGTATACGTTTCTGTCGGATACAAAAATGTATGCATCTGTGTACTCATGTCATTCAGTGTAACCGGAACTTCATAGAACACACCATCAATCTTACCGGAATAGAATACCTTTGGAAATGCATCCATTGCTTCCACCTTGTATTCTGTGATTGTACTTAAAAGACGAAGCACTTCGCTCTCTAAATAATTTGTATTAATTTTATCAAGCATGCTCTTGGCAATATCGATCTTTTTCGCTTTGTCAAGCTCCTGTGCTTTTGAGAAAATCTTAAAGAGAACTGTTCTCTGTCTTTCACTTCTCTTATAATCTCCTCCTTCTGTATAACGGATACGGCTAAATGCAACCGCCTGTGTTCCGTCTAATGTATAAGTACCGGCTTCTGTAATGTGTGCAGAAGATGTTCCCCTGATTCCATTAAGCTCATCAATATAACCGTTGATATACTTTGTTTCTTCTTCTGTAATGTCCTGCTCGATTCCACCCATATCATCAACCAGTTCTGCAACATTCATGAAGTTAACTGTAATATATTTCTGAATATCCAGATCAAAGTTTGTATTTAATGTATCCATTGCAAGCTCCGGTCCTCCGAAAGAGTGTGCATGTGTGATCTTATCCAGACCATGACCTTCAATCTGTACATAACAATCTCTATAGACAGAAGCAATATACACTTTTTTATTTGTATTATCTACATTTACCACCATCAGGGAGTCTGATCTTGTTCCCTTACCAAGATTATTTTCCCTGGAGTCAACTCCAAAAATAGCAAATGTCTCCTGATTAACTTCCGGCTCTTCTTCTACTTCTTCCGGCTCTTCTTCCTTTTGCACTACCTGCTTTGTCTCTTTCTTTGGCTCTTCCTTTTCTTTCTTCTTTCCACAACCGGAAAAAGAAGCAACTGCAAGTGCAACAATCAAAAGAACTGCAAGTATTCTTCTCTTTTTCACCTGAATTTTCCTCCTTCTCTCTGTCTTATCTCCATATTGATACGAAAAAGTTTCTCGTTACTGTTCACACGATGTGCGACCAGCAACGCATCTCGCCATTTTAAATCGCCTTTGGCGATGAGGCGAGATGCATTCAAGCCAAAACATGCCTCCTCTGTGTCAATCAGCGGAGTGATTGACACGGGAGTGAACAGTAACAGTTTCTCTGCATATTTGCAAAAAATGGCTGTGTTTCATCAACAAACACAGCCATTTTAGCACACTTTATTTTAGAAAGCTATAGAAAATCCTCAGTTCTCGCCCGAAAACGGTTCTTTCTGACATTTTTCACCAATTTTCTCCCCCATCTTTATCAATGTCTCTGCACCGGTTGCACTGTTTCTCACCAGATCTTCATCCGTCTGCACTTTTCCCGGCTCTGTCAAAAGAACGACTGTAGACCCGCCAAACTCGAACATTCCTTTTTCTTCTCCCCGGTGTACAACAGATACTTTCTTTTTATGATTCTTAATCCGTCCAACCATAAGAGCACCGACTTCCATCTGCAAAACGGTTCCCAGTTCTTCTGTCTGTACAAGACAATATTCCCTTGTATTCATCTTGTAAATCGGAGCATAGTCATTTGCCACCGGATTTACTGTATGGAATACTCCTCTGATCTTTCGCTGTGCAGATTTCACACCATCTGCCACATAACAATATCTGTGGTAGTCATCTACCGTGAGACGGATTATATAAGCTGTTCCACCTTCATAGCGTTTCGCAAGCTTTTCATCCTTCAGAAGACTACGGACTGTATACTGTGTCTGTTTGATAAGAAAAAGTCCATCCCTTTGAATCGGACAAACTGTCACTTTCCCGTCACAAGGACTGATCAGCACTTCTTTTCTTCCGTCAATCGGACGTTCCTCCACTAAAATCTTACGCGTAAAAAAGTCATTATAAGAAGAATAATGTTTCTTTTCATAGATTGACAGATCAATCTGATTCTTTCTGACAAACGATGGAATCAACAGCCTGGACACTCTGCTGTCCAGCACTTTTCCGCCAAGTCGGGATACCCCGGATCCAAGCAATGGTTTCAACATCATTCTTGTCAATGTATGTCCATAGATATATTCCAGGAATCTGTCCTGCCCTGTTGTTTTCTCCATCCTGTTTCCGTTTCTGTCTGCATAAATCATAATCTCTCCTCTTACATGAATCTTCGTCTCAATGTCCAGACTACTGCAACCGCTACTACTCCGACTAATGCAGAAAGTGTCTTATTCCCCGGCTTTTTTAATTTGAAATCCATAACAAACAGAAGTCCTACAAGAAGAACCATCGCATGCAGTGCAATTCTGAAATCACAGTGCAAAAATGGGCGAAGCACAACAAGAATCGGTAATGCGATCGACATGGATGTGATCGGCAATCCCTGATAACACTTTCTGTTCTCTGTTGTCTCATCCTGTCGGCACTCTTCTGTTACATTAAACCATGCCAGACGGATCAATCCTGCCAACACATAAAACATAAGAATAAGAACACCGACAATCCCATTCATTCCCATACAATAACAGATGATCGCCGGTCCAACTCCAAAACAGACAATGTCGCACAGTGAATCAATCTGGATTCCAAAACGTTTCTCTATTTCTGTTCTATCCTTCTTTGTTCTTGCAATCTTCCCATCAAACATATCACACAGACCAGACAATGCAAGACACAATACTGCAAGATCCAGATGTCCATTCAATGACAGCATCATCCCACCAATTGAAATCCACAGACTGATATATGTAAGTATAACTGTGTAATCATAAACACCTAACATTTTATTTCCCCCTTGCTTTTATTCTTATCAGAATAACCATCCTTTTATTTATGCTTTCTTCCTTAAGTTTCTTCCTATTGTAAAATTCGCCACGATCGTAAAAATTGCACTGATCAATAATTCTGTATAATATCCAAGTCCTCTGCTTAAGATCATTCCCGGGATCAAAAGTGCACTTCCAAAAACTGGTTCAAAAATCATCGAAAACAGTTTTTCACTGATTCCCATCCCCCCCGGCAGTGGCAGCATATCCACAGAAACGGAAATCACAGACTGCAGAAGAATAATCACGAATGCATTCGTTCCGGACAGTCCAAATGCCTTATATACAAACCAGGTTGCTGTAAACAGTGCGAACCTCTGAAATAATGTGATTGCAAATACATTGACCAGTACCATTATATGATCTTTCAGATAAACCGCTGTTGTATGATACTGATCCATCGATGCATTCAGTTTCTCAATTCTTGTACTTTTATATCGCATCAGATGCATTTTTTCCAGCAGTTCCATCCCTTTTACAAGAATAGAACGCGCAAGCACCGGATGAAATACAAGGAGCAGCATAGAAGCCACACAAAATACATTTAGGCCTGTTCCAAGATAAAAAATATGACGGATATTATACATATGTGTTCTGATGAATCCCCTGCCGAAGATCATAAGTCCAAGACCGATCACAACGAGAACCATTTTATAGGTAATCGTGACAATCATCAATACAAGCGTTGATACCGGGATTGGAATTTTCTCTTTCTTCATATAATAAATCTGCGCCGGCTGTCCTCCTGTTGCGGATGGTGTGATACAGCTGAAAAAGAATCCTACAGAGGAAAACAAGAAACATTTCCATTTCTTTAGATGAATACCAAGCGTATGCATCATATAAAATATAATAATTGACTCTCCCCAGATAAAGATAATCACACAGGCAACACCCGGAAGCAACCAGTATGAATTCACTGTTTTCAGAATTTCTGCAATCTCACTTAAATCCTCCCCATGGAATACTCCATAGATTGTTGCCGCAAAGACAAGAAAGAGAAAAAGTACATTAAATATCATTTTCTTTTTATTTTCCATTTTCTCCTCCTGCTTTACGAACCAGATTTCTGTAAATTTTCCATCCGTTTGTCCGGCAGCTCACAAACCAGGTCAGCTCCGCTACCGCAACTCCACCGATCACATCCACAATTACATGCTGTTTTGTTACAAGCGTAGAAACAAAGACCAACACTGCGATCATTACAGATACGATCTTATACCACCCCGGTACTTTTTTATCTCCCCTGATTCCAATACAACAGAACCAGCTTGCCATACAATGGATTGATGGAAATAAATTCACCGGTTTATCAATCTGATATAAAAAACGCATGCCCTGAACAAAAATTCCGTTTCCGACAAGTTCTGGTCTTACATTTGTTGTCGGATAAAACACAAAAAACAGAAAACAAATGATTCTTGCATACAAATCAGCCGTAAAGAATCTGTATTTTATCTCTTCCTCCCGCAATGATACAAGCAGATAATTAATCACCCAGAAAATGTAACATCCAAAATAAACAAGAATAAATGCCGGGATCAATGGGATCTTTGCATCTAATGCAAGTGACAGGTTATGGTACTCACCGGTATCTGTCAATCTCGGTGCTCCCCAGTAGACAGCTGAATTCACCAGAAAAACAATTACTGGCGGGAGTAAGATTTCTATTATTCTCTTTCTGTCCAAATCCCCTGTCCTTTGTCTCACTTCTTGTTTTCTCCATTCTTTTCCCATTTTATGATGTAACCGGATTGCTCCATTGCTATGCAATTCCCGCAATCATCATTGTATCCCACTTTTTCATAATAACAATAGGCTTTGGCATTTATTAAAGAAAAAAGTGCCATTCTTTAAGGAACAGCACTTTTTTCTTTAGAATATCTTCAGAATTTACTGCAAATGCATTTCAAGGCTTACATCTCGTCTTCCCTGTATCCAAAATTTTTCATCATATAATCACTGTCTCTCCAGTTCTTCTGAACCTTCACCCACAGCTTCAAATTTACTTTGCAATCCAGCAAACGCTCGATCTCAAATCTTGCAGTACTTCCGATTTTTTTCAGCATACTTCCCTGCTTTCCGATGATGATCCCTTTATGGGAATCTCTCTCGCAGATGATTGTAGCATCAATATGACACACTTTGTGGTTCATCTTCATCTGATCGATTGCTACTGCGATTCCATGAGGGATCTCCTCATTCAAGCTGTGCAATGCTTTCTCGCGGATAATCTCTGCCACGATCTGGCGCTCCGGCTGGTCTGTGATTGTATCTTCATCATAGAACTGCGGTCCGTATGGAAGATATTTCATAATTACATTTACAAGCTCATCCGTATTATCGCCTCTTCTTGCAGATACCGGAACGATTTCTGCAAAATCACATTCCTTGCGATATGCATCAATAAAAGTAAGAACCTCTTCCTTCTTCACCATATCAACTTTATTGATAACAAGAATAACCGGTGTCTTTACCTTCTTTAACTGCTCAATAATATGCTTCTCACCTGCACCGATAAATGTAGATGGCTCTACAAGCCAAAGTACAACATCCACTTCATTCAAAGAACGTTCTGCAATATTCACCATATACTCACCAAGTTTATTCTTTGCTTTGTGAATTCCCGGTGTATCTACGAACACAATCTGACCTTCCTCTGTTGTCAGAACAGTCTGGATACGGTTTCTTGTTGTCTGTGGTTTATTTGATGTGATCGCGATTTTCTGTCCGATCAGACGATTCATCAAAGTAGATTTTCCAACATTTGGTCTTCCGATCAGTGTGACAAATCCTGATTTAAAATTATCCTGCATGCTTTTTCCTTTCTTTTTCCATCTTAAAGTGTCTTTATTTCAAGGAACATCTCTTTCTGCTCCTCAATCTTCTCTTCACTTCCGATCACGCAAAGTTCATGTGCATCAAGTAATGCTTGAAGTACATCGGCAAGTGCACGGATGTCTGACTGCTGTGCATCAAGGATCTGATTTCTCTCTTCCCTGATCATCTCAGCAGATACATGGTTCATATAAAGATTCATTGATCTGCTTCCCTTTGCTGCCGGATTCATCGGACGATCGATATTACTGATCGTTCCGATAATAAACTTGTTCATGTCTCTGTCATCTACATTGAAGTTCTTCAGATAATCCACAACTCCTTCGTAGATTTCCATTGTCTTCTCCAGATTCGGGTCACGGTAAGATACCAGATATCCCTCTCCAATACGATTGAAGCTGCTCATGCATCCGTAAGCTCCGCCTTTCACACGGACATTCTGCCACAGATAATCATAGCTCAAGATGACTTTCAGAATCTGAAGGGCTCCTGTATACTCAACACCACGGTCGATAAAGTTACCTGTTCTTGCAACATACTGAACTTTTGAAGATGTCTTGAATCCCTCGTTGCGTTTTACACAATGAAGAATGCATGGTGTCTCTGCTTCCTTTTCCTCTGTATGAAGTGTGTCTGCAATCTTTGCAAATGCTTCTTCCATCGGTGCAAGACCATCCGCTGATGAAGTATAACTGATGATCAGATTATCCTTGCGGAAAATCTGCTGTGCAATCTGTCTTAAGTTTGCAATCAGTTCTGCTTTCTTCTCCTCAAAGTTTTCCTCCAGTTCCTTTACAACCTCATAGTAACCGATTCCATCTGTATCATCTTTGAACTTCGCCATCGGTGAAGTATAAGACAGAGAGCGAAGGGCTGCTGTCGTATGTCCGGATGACAGGAAGGACATCTGCAGTCTAGATTTGAGCATTGCTAAGATCTCTTTTAGACGCTTCTCATCCCCAAGATCAGATTCCATCAGAATCTCACGCATCATAGAGAACAGAACATCCATCTTCGGATACAGCGCTTTACCTTTGATTTCAAATGTCGCACGGAATTCTTTCTCCTTTACCTTTGTTACGTCTGTGTAAAGCTCAAGAGAAGTTCCGATTCCTCCTGTGTGTACATTGATCTCATTAAATAATTCACTGTATTCATAATTCTTTGTATTAATAATTCCAAGCACACTCTGCAGAATGCTGATATATGGAAGTTTCTCTTCCGGAATACCGGACAGGTCAAACAAAAGCGCTGTGTATCCAATTCCATTTGTCTCAACTTCATGGTGTACCAGCTTCACTCCGCTTGTCTCAAGCTCTTTATTATAAATCGGTGCAATCTCTCTGGAAATATCTTCGCGTCCAAGTACAGGAATCTTCGCCAAATCTTCCGGTGCCGACTCTTCTTCCTGATATTCTTCCAACTCTTTCGTTGCTTTCACAAGTGCATCGATTTCTTCTTTTGACAAACTGTCTTTGTATGCCTGAAGCTTATCTGCAAGTTCCTTATCCATTCTTGCAGTACGTCCACGCTCCGGCTTAATGATCACGATAGAACCATGTGTATTATCCAGGAGATATTTCTGGATCAGTTCTTCAAAGTATCCTGTCTCCACCTGTTCTTTCAAGAATTCAAATGTCGGAATTGCCTGCATGTGGATAAATGGTTTCGTCTCATCATACAGCCAGCTGTCAAACAACTGAAGACCATACATCAATCCACGCGGATAATTTCCGAAATCAGCCTCGCGGAAACGGAATTCATGATAGTTGATTCCGGCACGAAGTGCTTTCTTATTGATTCCATTTTTCACAATATCTTTCAATGTATCTTCAATTACACGAACGAATTCTTCCTTCTGCTCTACATTCGCATTCTTAGAAATCACAGAGAAGATCGGCTGATAAACTCCGTTGTCATAAGATCCTGAGATATCCTTGCCGACCCCAGCATCCAGAAGTGCTTTCTTCAGCGGTGCGCCCGGTGCGGACAGAAGTGCGTAATCCAGAATCTCAAATGCCAGATACAGTTTCTCATCCAGTGTAGTACCAATCACTTTATTATAAGAAAGATAGGTGTTATCCTCCTTACTCTCTTCACTTGCGATGGAATACTCCTGAACGACTTCCTTCATCTCTGTAAATGGCTTCTGCAGATGAATCTCTGAATCCACCGGTTCATTCTCAAAATCTGACAAATACTTCTCGTCAAGCCATCTTAATTTCTCTTCCATATTCATATCACCATACAGATAAATATAGCTGTTAGATGGATGATAATACTTTCTATGGAAATTTAAAAATTGCTCATAAGTAAGTCCCGGAATCACCTCCGGGTCTCCACCGGACTCTACGGAATACGTATTATCCGGGAACAGAGAGTTCAGAACCACGCGGTCAAGCACACCTTCCGGAGAAGAGAATGCTCCTTTCATCTCGTTGTATACAACACCGCTGATTGTCAGCTCTCCATCTGGATCATCCAGCTTATAGCTCCATCCTTCCTGGCGGAATGTCTTGTCATGCTGATAGATATTCGGATAAAATACCGCATCCATATAGACATGCATCAGATTCTGGAAATCCTTGTCATTGCAGCTTGCCACCGGATATACTGTCTTGTCCGGATAAGTCATCGCATTCAAAAATGTATTCAGAGAACCTTTCACAAGCTCAACAAACGGATCCTTCACCGGGAATTCTTTCGATCCGCACAGAACAGAATGTTCCATAATGTGTGGAACTCCTGTACTGTCTGACGGTGGTGTACGGAATCCAATTGTAAACACCTTGTTCTCATCATCATTTTCCATAAGAAGCACTCGTGCTCCGCTTTTCTTATGCTTCAGAAGTGTCCCCTTTGACTTCAGATCAGATAAATCTTCTGTCTGGAGCACTTCATATGCATTCAAATCATATATACTCATTCTTTTTCTCCTGCCTGTTTTCTTTCTGTTATGGGGAACCGCATGCGATGCGGTATAAATCATTTTACCAGTCTCTAGTATATCCGATTTCAACCATAAATACAAGAAAAGCCAGCGGAAAGAGTGCTTTACATCTTTTCCACTAGCTTTTTAGATTTATTCTATAGTTTTACTTTGCAATTCCATTCATCAGCAGCACAAAAAAGATTCCGGCTGCCAGAAGATCCGCACAGCCACCTGCACTAATATTTCTGCAAATATAATCTGCGTCCATCTGGCATAGCTCGTACAGGGCATTCTCCCTGTAAGCACCTCCATTTTTCAGAAACTCTCCTGCCTCCTGATGGACTGCCCGAAGCGTCTCCTGATTATGTCTGGCAAGAATATTGGAGTCCTCTACTTTGCTCATCAATGTCAACAGAGTCTGGAGTTTCACCCGGTTCCAGTCATGATTTGCTGCAATCCCTTCAAGAAGCGTTGGCAAAGCCAGAGTTATTATGGCTGGATAACCCTGGACCGCTTCCCCACGGATGCCCGCAGTGCCATACTGAATCAGATTTTTCTCTCCATTACTTGATGCCGTTCTGGCATTAATCTCAGAAATTTCCTTTTTCAGGACATTTGATGTCATTTCTCTCTGCATCTGGAACAAATCAGAAAGAGTATAAGAATTCTTTCCAGATGCCGCACATCTTCCGGCGGCTGCACAGAAGATTCCCAACGTAAAAATCAGACCCTTGTGTGTATTCACTCCACCAGTTGCCTGATACATGGCAGTTTCCGCCAGAATCCCTGTTTTTCTGATCTCATGAAACAAATCTTCCGGGGAACATTGCAGCAAATATCCCTGTTCAGCCATACGGATAAAATAAGGCCGCAGTGCTTCCGCACTCTTTTCAAATGTGTGGAGATCCATATCCGTGTGTGCTCCGTTTGAATACACATCTACCAATCCCGGTTTTGGAGTTGTATAAACTTCTTCCAGCAAGGCGCTCCAGGCTTTCGTCCCGATTTCAACAGCAACAGGACAAACTACCGGTTCAACCGACTGATTTCCATTCATTTTGCAGCCTCTGAGAATTCAAATTCTTTCACTTCACGGACAACATCCATGATTGTTCCATCACGGCTCTCAATAATTCCTACCACGCGGTCACCAAACTGGACTTTTTCCGGTTCTCCTGCGATAGAGTATGCAATATCACGAAGTTCCTCAATTGTCTTAAATGGAAGATCTACATCCTTCATGGCTTCGATCAGATCCTGGCGTCTCGGGTTAATCGCAATACCATAATCTGTAATAACTACATCTACACTTTCTCCCGGTGTTGTTACTGTTGTAACATCGGTACAAATTGCTGGAGTCCTTCCCTGAAGAAGCGGTGCGATCACAATTGCACACTTGGCACCTGCTGCAGTATCAGGATGTCCTCCCTGGGCTCCTGTGATCATTCCATCAGATCCCACAACAACATTACAGTTAAAGTTCACATCCACTTCCAGTGCCGCAAGAATAACAAAATCAAGCTTATTTACAACAGCTCCTTTATTAAACGGATCTGCATACTGACCTGCACTAATTCTGAAATGCTTCAGATTTTTTACAGATTCTACCGCTGCCAGATCAAAGTCCTGGGTATCGAGCAGGCAGTCTACCTGATCGTTGATCAGTAGATCACACATTGGCTTTGTAAGCCCACCGACTCCAAAACGCATACGGACGTTTTTCTCTTTCATTTCCTTGGCAAGAGAGATTGTAGAAGCAATGGATGCACCACCGACTCCGGTCTGATAAGAGAATCCATCCTTAAAATACGGAGAATTTACTACAAATTTTGTACAATAATCTGCCATCATCAGTTTTCTCTGATCTGTGGTTGGTTTTGCTGCTCCTGTGGCAATTTTCTTCGGATCTCCGATTGCATCCACTTCCACCACGTAATCGACTCTTGTCATACTGATATGCGCCGGGAAGTTCGGAAATGGAACAAGGCAGTCTGTGATTGCTACGACTTTATTTGCATGCAGTGCGTCAACCATTGCATAAGATAACACACCACAGTCGCTCTTACCACCGATTCCACGGCAGTTTCCATAATCATCACAAGTTGGTGCTCCGATAAATGCAATATCGATCTGATTTTCTCCTGTTACAAGGGAACGGACACGACCACCGTGGGACTGCATCACTGCGAGTCCTTTCAGTTTTCCATGGGAAATTGCCTCTCCGATTTTCCCCCTTACTCCAGAAGAATAGATATTTGTGATCGTTCCATCTTCAATATATGGCACAATCGGATCATGAGCTTTTCCAAGAGAGCTTGCACATATCGTAATGTCCTTGATTCCCATATCATGGATTTCTTTCATTACCATGTTGACTACATAATCACCCTCACGGAAATGATGATGGAAGCTGACCGTCATTCCGTCTTTAATTCCACATTTTACAAGGACATCGTGGATGCTGTCCACCAGCTTGCTTCCGTTGGAGTTGATCACACTGGTTGTCAGAGGACCATGTTTGCGGTATGTATAACCGTCAAAATGATGTACTCCCTGAAATACTTCTTTCCCGGTTTTTTCGAGTATTTCTTCCGGGATTTCTCTTCCTACTGCATTAATCATCTTATAAATCCCCCTTATATACGCCTGAAGCCTTTGCAAGCTCGATTGTTCTCTTTGCGCCATCATAGAACGCAATGTCAATCATCTTGCCATCTACTGTAAATACACCAATGCCCTTTGCTTTCTTATCATCAATCTCACGGACAACTTTTTCTGCAAAAATAATATCTTTCTGGGATGGTGTGAAGATTTCATGTACGATATCAATTTGTCTCGGATTAATGATTGATTTTCCATCAAATCCCATCAGATGAATTGTCTGAACATCCTGTTTAAAGCCTTCCATATTGTCAAGATCTGTATATACAGTATCAAAGCACTGCACCCCAGCTGCTCTTGCGGCAATCACCATGTTCTGTCTTGCTCCCATCAGCTCGATACCGGTTCCTGTAATATGCGTCTGAAGATCCTTTGTGTAATCTCCACCTGAAAGTGCAATACCAAACAGTCTGTCAGATGCTTCGCAGATATCAAGTGCACGCATCACACCGCGGGCGGATTCGATTGCTGCCATAATCAGTACGCTTCCTTCTTCTCTTTCAAAATCTTTTTCTGCCTGGATTACTTCTTCTTCAACCACCTTCACATCCTGAGCGGACTCTGTTTTGGGAATACGGATTGCATCACATCCACCGGCAACTGCACAACGAATGTCTTCTTTCCAGTAAGGGGTATCCAGACCATTGATTCTGACCACGCGCTCACATCCATGGTAATCAATCGTCTTTAACGCATGATAGAGTGAAAATCTTGCTGCATCTTTCTGGTTTTCTGCCACTGCATCTTCCAGGTCAAGCATAATAGAATCTGGTTTATAAATGTAAGGATCCTTGATCAATCCAGGTTTCTGTGCATTTAAAAACATCATCGTTCTTCTCAGTCGTTTTTTATTCGGGTTCATTCTCTGATTGCACCTCCCCATGGTAAATTCTCTGTCTGTCCGACAGAACGGTATACTGCTGCTTCAATTCTTGCTCTGATCGTGCAGTCAAGTGCACCTTTATCTACAATTGTGAGTCTGACATCATTTACCCCAAGATGTTCCAGCGTCTCATATGCAACCTTTCTTATCTGGTTTCCATACTGGTTGATCACTGCACTTTCCAGTGAAAAGTCAATGCTTCCTTCTCCGACTTCTACTGTCACCTGACAGTCACTGGATTCCAATGTTCCCGCTACGGCAGGTTTTTTAATTTCCACTTTCCTTTCCTCCATTTCATCAAACCATTTCTCTGTTTCATAGATTTTTTCATTATTTTCTACGCGCTCTGTTATAATTGATCAGACATCCTGCTTTTACAATCTTTCTTTCATCCGGTGTCATATCTGCAACATACAGTGAGATTTCCTTTGCAACTCCATCTTTGATCACATAGGCTTTCACGTCTTTCATATCACCATCTAATACCTGGCGGACTCCCGGAACGAAAATGTAATCGCCAACTTCAAATTCCGGCTCTTCTTTCATCTGGAACGGAATCATTCCCCAGTTCATCACATTGGAGCGGTATCTCTTTGTCGCATATTCTTTTGTGATATTGGCAAGTCCACCAATCACTCTCTGACAGCTTGCCGCCTGCTCTCTTGCAGAACCATCCCCCGGTTTTACCGCATAGATCATGCTTCCTGTCTCTGTCTCTTCCGGACTGATTTCGCTCTGTCCCGGAAGTGTACGGATCACATCATAAACTGCTGTCAATTCCGGATAAATCTCTGTGAGTTTTTCACCTGCAATTCTGGATTTTTCAATCTTATCCACTTCTTTAGATCGTCCAACATATTCAGGATCTCTTCTTGAAAGTGTAAATTCAGCCAGTCCAAGCGGATTGGAGCGATAAGAAGAAGTCTCTCCGGATGGGATCAGCTCATCTGTTGTTGTTACAGGATCCATGATCTTCGAGCATACTTTCAGGAGAATATTATCTGTCAGTTGGCTCATTTCTGGCCAGTCCTTGATATTTGGTCCGTAAACCAGTTCTTTTTCTGTTTCACCTTTCTGGTATCCGTAATAGATACGGTTCTGATATACAGTATCATCAAATGTATATTCCGGTACCTCTCCCCAGCAGTCGAATTCTTCTGCTGATGTAAGGAATCCCTGATTTGCTGCTGTTGCCGCAATAGAACGTGCATCCATAAGTGCAACTGCAGACATCTGTCCGTTTCCTGGTTTGGATCCTTCTCTGTTTGGGAAGTTTCTGGTTGTATGACGGATACTGAGGCCATTGTTGCACGGAGTATCACCTGCTCCGAAACATGGTCCACAGAATGCCGTACGGATAATTGCTCCTGCTTCCATCAGATCAGCAGTAATTCCCTTTCTTGCCAGATTGATAAATACCGGTTGGGAAGAAGGATATACTGCAAGTGAGAAGTCTCCGTTTCCGCAGTTCTTTCCTCTGAGGACATTGGCTGCCTCAACCACATTCGTGTAATTTCCGCCTGCACATCCTGCAATAACTCCCTGCTGGACTTTCAGTCTTCCATCAATGATCTTATCCGTCAGAGTGTAATTCGCTCTTCCATTTCCAACGTGCGCAGCTTCTTTTTCTACTTCTCTTAAGATATCCTCAAGATTTGCATTCAGCTCGTCAATCTCATAAGTATTGCTTGGATGAAACGGCAGGGCGATCATTGGTTTTACTGTACTCAAGTCTACATAGACACAGCCATCATAATATGCTACATCTGCCGGATTCAGTTCTTTGTATTCTTCTCCTCTTCCGTGAAGTGTCAGAAACGCTTTCGTATCTTCGTCTGTTCTCCAGACAGATGACAGGCAGGTTGTCTCTGTTGTCATAACATCAATACCGTTTCTGTAATCTGTTGTCATAGTCGAAACTCCAGGTCCGACAAATTCCATTACTTTATTTTTCACATATCCGTTTTTAAATACAGCTCCGATGATCGCCAGAGCTATATCCTGTGGACCTACCCACGGATTCGGTTTTCCGTCAAGATAAATTGCAATGACTTCCGGTCTGTTGACATCATATGTATCACAGAGCAGCTGCTTTACAAGTTCTCCACCGCCTTCTCCGATCGCCATTGTTCCAAGTGCTCCGTATCTTGTATGGGAGTCTGATCCGAGGATCATCTTTCCGCATCCTGCAAACATCTCTCTCATATACTGATGGATAACTGCAATATGTGGCGGAACATAAATTCCGCCGTATTTCTTTGCTGCAGAAAGTCCAAACATATGGTCATCTTCATTGATAGTTCCGCCAACTGCACAAAGAGAGTTGTGGCAGTTCGTCAGCACATATGGGATTGGGAACTTTTCCATGCCTGAAGCTTTTGCTGTCTGGATGATTCCTACAAATGTGATATCGTGAGATGCCATTGCATCGAACTTAATCTTTAACTTTTCCATATTTCCAGAAGTGTTATGTGCTTCCATAATGGAATATGCAATAGTTCCTTTTCTTGCCTCTTCCTTACAGACGCTCTTTCCTGTAAGTGCTTCCGCCTGCGCCTGTTCCTCTGCGATTTCATTTCCATTGATCAGATAGACACCTTTGTCATATAACCTAACCATTGTGTTTCCTCCTTGAATGAAATTTGTTTCTGTATCTCTTATACAGAAGTTACTTGTTTAATTTCGTTTTAGATTTGACATTTCCTGATTTCAGTATATGATTCCGCGCTATCAAAATCAAATATATAAAACCGTAGTTTATTATCGGTTTTTCCGATATTATTTGTACAGTGCTAATATACATTCTCGCAGAGAGTAAAAAGACTGCCGCGTAAACATAAAGAAGCCAGAATCCCCCTTCTAACGAGTTCTTCTGACTTCTTTTGCACTCTAGCTCATGGCAAAATATTCATTATTAGTATATACTTCACGAATCACTTTTTCCAGTTCTCTTGCTCCCTTGGACTGATACTCATCTGCCGGATATGCAATTCCAAGATCCAGAAAAACTCCCTTTTCTCCAATTCTAAGATATCTGATATCATCATATTCTTCCGCACAGGACTGATACGTAAATGCAAGTCCGAGCCCTTCTCGCGCCATTGACACTGCCATCGCTGCTGAAATATCATTGTGATCTGCTTTAAATTTCAGCTTTTGTTCTGTAAACATTTTTCGGCTGAAACTTCCAAGGATTGTATCATATCCACTCATGATCATTTTATATTCTGCCGCTTCTTTCAAACTGATCCAGTAATTATCCGTATCCTTTATCTGATGCATCTTTTCTGTGATCGGATGATCTTTATTGGCCGCAAGCAGGATTTCATCCTTCTTCAGTGTCTCCACATTACTTTTCAGCTTTGTTACCGGCATTGCAACAATTGCAATGTCAAGCTTTCCTTCTAATAGAAGCTCTTCCAGTTTCATGCTGTGTGCTTCCACAACTTCTACCTTTATTTTCGGATAGATTTCCTGAAATTTCTTTAAAACTTTTGGAAGCATACGACGGCCACGAAATGAACTGATCCCGAGAATCACCTTGCCTGCTGCAAGATTTTCATTATCCCAGAGCTGATTCTTTGCTCTTTGATACTCCAGTAATATTTCACTTGCATGATCAATAAAACATTTTCCACTGTAAGTCGGAGTAATTCCCTTTGATGTTCTCACAAAAAGTTTCGTCCCGAGTTCCGACTCAAACTGATGTAAGAACTGACTCAATGAAGACTGTGCCATATAAAGTCGCTCTGCCGCGCGGGAAATACTTTCCTCTTCTGCCAATGTCACCAAATATACAAGTTCTTTCATTTCCATTTTATGTCCTCCTTTTATCATCCCCTTATTGTTCACAGCATAGTTGCAAGCAGTAACGTATCTCATCATTTAAAACCGCTTTTAGTTATGGGATGCAAATAATATCGCTATCGTTTTTTTCGATATCTATTATCTGTTTTTTTCTATTGTACCTATATTAACCATATTATATAATCCAATTATAGATTTGGCAATCCTGCACAAATAAAAAGTGCACTCAAAGAAAGGATTAATATTTATGAACAAAAAACTGTTAGAAGGTGTCATTGACATGCATGTCCACAGTAATCCTGATATCCGTCATCGAAGATACGACGATTTTGAGCTGATGGAAGCAGCGATCCGTGTTGGGGCACGGGCAATCGTAATTAAGACGCATCAGGGAACTACCGTTGATCGTGCATATCTCTGTAACAAACATAATGAACTGACTCATCATGGAGACAATAACTTCACAATGTACGGCGGTATTACATTAAACCGACAGATGGGGGGAATTAATCCATACGCTGTTGAGAGTGGATTAAAACTTGGCGGAAAAGTCGTATGGCTTCCTACACAGTCAGCGAGAAACCATCTCGAGAAAATGAAACAGTCGATGGATCGCTGTGTCGATGTCATCCGGGATGGTAAGCCAGTTCCAGAATTATACGATGTATTCCGTCTGGTAAAAGATTTTGATGTAGTTCTTGGCACAGCTCATATTTCACCGGAAGAAAGTTTTCGTATCATTGAAGCTGCCAGAGATGCCGGTGTTAAAAAAATCGTAGTAACTCACCCAGAGTGGTGGCTTGTCGACATGAGCCTGGAAGATCAGGTGAGACTGGTAAAAGATTACAATGTCATTCTTGAACACTGCTTTGCTCAGCCACTTGGAGGCGGAAAATATAAGAGTAATCTTCCAATGAATCTGGAAGCAATTGAAGCCTGCGGGTATAAAAATGTTATGGTCTGCACTGACGGTGGGCAGGTAGAAAATCCATGCTGGGAAGATGCTCTCACTCAATATATTCAATATCTTATCGACCACAATATACCAGAAGAACAGATCTATCATATGACACATACGATTCAGGCAGAACTTTTAGGTCTTTCAGTCTGACCAATAGAATTGTAAAGGAGAAACATTATGCTTAGTTTTCTTATTATCATGGCAATTGTTATCGCTGTTGTCATCGGATACAAAACAGGATTTAATACAGGTTTCTTTGCCATAGTTTTTGCCTATCTAATTGGTGGATTTGTTATAGGAATGTCACCGAAAGATATCATTAATGGCTGGCCTGTCAACACAATGTTTGTTATTTTTTCAGTATCTTTGTTTTACAATTTTGCACTGGTAAACGGAACTCTGGAAAAAACTGCACGCTATCTTCTCTACGCATTCAGAAAATTTCCAGGACTTCTTCCTTTCGCACTATATATTGCAAGTGCAGGAATTGCTGCACTTGGAGCCGGTTTCTTTACAGTTATGGCATTCATGGCACCATTGACCCTTCTGATCTGTGAAGAAGCAAACATGAATAAACTGATTGGTGCTGTTGCGATCAACTGCGGAGCACTGTCCGGTGCAAACTTTATGACAAGTGGAAGCGGAATTATTTTCCGTGGACTTATGGATGAAGGTGGATATACAAATGCATCTTTCCACTACACTGCCGCCATCTTCATTGCAAGTGTGATCTTTTCACTTCTTTTGATCACATTTTTCAGATATGTGCCAAAGAGCAGTCGTACAATTGGACAGGGTGTTACATTTGAAAAACCTGGAGCTTATACTTCTCTTCAGAAAAAGAATCTTTATCTAATGCTGCTTATGATCTTTGTTGTACTTATCTTTCCTGTATTACATATTATTTTACCTGGCGTAGAAGTGATTGCTTTTATCAATGATCGAATGGACGTGGGACTGGTTGCAATTGTCTTCTCTGCAGTTGCACTCTTTATGAAGCTTGCTCCGCAGAAAGAAGTCATTGCCAAAGTACCCTGGAATACAATCATTATGATCTGCGGTGTCGGTATGCTGATTCAGGTTGCCGTTACTGCTGGAACAATCGATCTTCTTGCGGCATGGGCTGGAAGTAGTCTGCCGAAATGGAGTATTCCACTTGCATTCAGCCTGATTGGAGCTGTTATGAGTTTCTTCTCCAGTACATTAGGTGTGGTCTGCCCTGCACTTTTCCCACTGGTTCCAACCCTTGCACTGACAACAGGACTCAATCCTCTGGTACTGTACACAAGCATAGTAATCGGTGCACAAAGCTCAGCGATTTCCCCATTTTCTTCCGGTGGAAGTCTGATTATGGGATCCTGTACTACAGAAGAAGAACGTACTCATATGTTCCCGAGATTACTTTTCCAGGCTGTTCCGATCAGTGTGATCTCTGCTGCTGTATTTAATGTAATACTATCATTTGTTTTATAGTTATTTTTACTTAGGAGGAACTGAATATGGTCGCATTAATCGGCTTTATTATGATTTTTTTGATTGTCTTTCTTCTTCTAAAAGGCAAAATGTCACCTATTGTTGTCCTTGCACTGATTCCAACCATTGCTGCTTTGCTCCTTGGATTCTCTCCGCAGGAAATTGCCAGATTTATTAAAGATGGCATCAGTACAACCACAAGCAATGGTATTCTGTTTATTTTCTCCGTGATTTATTTCGGAGTAATGTCTGATACAGGTATGTTTGATGTTATTGTAAACTTTCTCGTTAAAAAAGCCGGAAACAATGTTATCGCAGTTACTGTCGCTACCGCTATCATTGCTACCATCGCTCATCTTGACGGGACAACCGCAACAACTGTATTAATCACAATTCCTGCGCTTTATCCTGTTTATAAAGCAATGAAGATTGACACGAAGATTCTGCTGTGCCTGACAGGTGCATGTATGGGAGTTATGAATCTTCTCCCATGGGGAGGTCCTGTCGCACGTGCCGCCACAGTGCTTGGAATGGATGCCAATGATCTCTGGCACATCCTGATTCCGATTCAGATTGTTGGACTTGTCTTTAACATTGTTCTTGCTGTTTTGCTTGGAATGTTAGCTGTTAAACAGGGTGCCGGAGCTGGAAAGGGAGAAGTTGTTGACGTTGATGAAAAGGCAAAAGAAGAGGAAGATGCTCTAAGAAGGCCGAAACTTCTAATCTTCAATCTGCTGCTGACCATCGGACTGATTGTGATTCTTTCTACCGGATATCTCTCCAGTTATGTAGCCTTTCTTCTGGCACTGAGTATTGCTCTTGCTGTAAATTATCCTGATCTGAAGCTTCAGGATAAACTAATTAAGAAGCATGCACCTGCTGCTCTGATCATCTCAGCTACACTTTTTGCAGCCGGTGCTATGGTCGGAATATTCGATGGAACAGGAATGCTGACTGAAATGGCAAATGCCCTGATGAGTATTATTCCTGACTTCATGGGACGTTTTATTCACATTATCTTCGGAATTATTGCCCTGCCACTTGGACTCTGTATCGGAACAGATGCATATTTCTACGGAATCATGCCACTTGTTATGGAAGTTGGACAAAGTTATGGTGTCGATGCTCTGAACACTGCACTTACCATGGTCATCGGAAAGAACCTGGCCCTGATGGTAAGTCCTCTTGTTCCTGCCACTTACCTTGCAACCGGACTTGCTAATGTTGAGCTGAAAGATCACATGAAATTCAGTATTCCATGGTACTGGGCAATCAGTGTGATCATGATCGTGATCGGAATCATTTTCCAGATCATACCACTGTAACTGACATAGCAATACAGCCTCATGGCTGAACTTTTACTGAAAATAACCAATTTTACTGCCAAAAAATCCAGGAAATCAAAGTCATATATTGATTTCCTGGATTCTCTATTTATAACAAGATTCTATCACTATCATCCGGCACAAAAATCATTGGCCGATCACTTTCTTCACAGTTTTCCAGCCATTTTCTGCTCTCTGCCAGATACTTTTCCTTTCGTAGCGTCCGGTCTGTTTTATCTTCCAGATGCCACAGTACAACATTCTTTACGTTCATTTCGACCGCTTCCTCGCAGGCTTCCTTTACTGTAGCATGCTTCTTCTCGTAGGCATGGAATTTCTCTTCATCTGCATAACAGCACAACACTTCACGCAACAGCCAGTCCGTTCCTTTTCCCACTTCCATCGTTCCCTGATTCAGTGGTTCATCTCCTGTGAATACAAGTAGTTTTCCGTTCTTCAAATGCAGTTTATAACCATACTGAAGTGTCTTCTTTGAACCGATATCAAAGAATTCTATCTCCCAGCCATAAATCATTTTCTTGTCTCCAGGTGTTACCGGCTCGAAGAAAATGTATTTTCCGATCATCCGGTAAAACTTCTCCCTGAGCATCTTCTTGCAGAAAAGATCCAGCATATCAAGCACTTCTTCCGGTCCATAAATATGCAGTTTCTCCGTATAATTTCCTTTTTCCATCTTTACAGATAGTACACGGATTATCCATAATACGCCGAGGCAGTGATCCATGTGGCAGTGACTGATGAAGACATGATGAACCTTTTCCAATTCAATCCCCATCTCGTCCAGTCTGCTAAGCAATCCGTTACCACCACCTGTATCCGTCAGAAAGATTTCTTCTCCATCCTGTATTGCAAAGCAGGTGTTATATGACTTTATCGCTGTTGCATTCCCTGTTCCTAATACTTTCAGTTCCTCCATGAGCTTCTCCTTCCTGGTATCATTATAATACAAAAACAGCGGCAAGTCAGTTTTGATCACTGAATTACTGCTGTTTTCTATGTTACTACTTATGCCTGTTCTACATAGTCATCCACCATTTCATACAGTTTGGCAAGATGGATTCTGCGTTCTTTTTCTTCCTTCTCTTCTGACAGTTTTCTCTCGATCAGATTGCCTGTCGTATTCAGAATATATTTCCCCCAGAAAGATGTACTTCTAACGTTCGTTTTTACAGCGTTCATACTTAACCTCTACTTTCTTTGATTTGCTTTGGTTCTTTTACACTTTCAATATAACGCTGTCTGCTATTTGTTTCAAATATATATAATCATTAGGTTGTATCGGTTTTCCCGATAACATTATCCTTCTGTTCCAATCAAGACTTCCTTCCCTCGGAATGCGAATCCATAATGCCGGATTCGCTCCTTTTTGATTCCTCTGGCAAGTAGTTCTGTATCATATTCTTTTTCATCAATCTGACGCAGTGCATTCTCTACTGTCTGCTCGAGTGATTTTTCTTTTTTCATGTTTTGGACTTTAAACTCCATCACGATTGCATCCAAATTTTCTTTCAAAGGTTCCATTACTACATCATAACGTCCGAATCCGCTTTCTCTGTTCGATGTAATTCTATATTTTTCGGCTAAATCCACGATCAGTCCAAGAACAAATCCGTGGTAGAATCTCTCCGGTTCCTGTTCTTCGGATGGCTTATTCCCAGTATCAAAACTGCTAAAGGTCTGAAGTGCAACCTGATTCATAAACTGGTTCATATAATCCAGATCTCCTGCAATCAATGCATCTTTAAAATTGCCATACGCAGAATCTTCTTCCGAGAACCAGTCTTCGATCATCTTCTCAAACATCAGCATCGTCTCATGGTTTGTGATTTTCAGATAATATTGACGCTTACCGGTTCTGTTATCCATCTCATACCGGTCAACTTTCAGGTAACCGCTGGCAAGCAGAAGACTCCAGATGGCTCCACGTTTTCTTCCAAGCTGCTCAAAAATCACCTGTTCATCCAGATCTGTGCAGATTGTTCTACCTTGCAACAGATCTTCCATCTCCGATTTAATCTTTGCAGGACTTTGGCGGATCAAATTGGATACAAGTACATTTCCACTGGTATCTGCCCAGTAAGTTCCATATTCTCCTGTATCCAGATATTTTGTGATCGACCACGGATTATAAATGTCTTTCCGCTTACCAAAAGAAAAACCATCATACCAGTAACGGATATTTTCCTTTTCAGAAGACAATCCGTTATTCTCTAATACCTGAAAGACTTCTTTCTCTGTAAATCCAAAGGAAGTGCTGTACTTTTCTGATGTTGTTGTTACAACTTCCAAATTGTTCAAATCAGAAAAAATGGATTCCTTACTAACTCTTGTAATTCCGGTCAGAAGTCCCCGTTCCAGATACGGATTTGTCTTAAATGTGCTATTAAATAAGCTTCTTATAAAATCAGCCAGTTCTTTCCAATAGTCGTTTACATATGCCTCTTGTAGCGGTGTATCATACTCATCCAGTAACACTAACGCATTCTTACCATAATAACGTCTCAAATAATCACACATATACTGTATCGCAATTCCTGCAACATCATCCCCCATATCCACTGAGACCGAATCGTAAAACTCCAGGTCTCTGCCACTGAGAACTCCCGTCCTCTTTAAAAATTCAAAGTCTGTATATAACTTTGTAATCTTATGGATAATCCCCATTCTGGTTTTTTCATAAGTTGATCCTTTAATATCTGCAAAACTCATGAAAATCACCGGATAGGTTCCCTGAAGTTCACGGAATTTTTCTTCTTTCCAGATGTCCAGGCCTTCAAAATACTTCTTGCAATCTGAATGATTGACTGAGAAGAAATAGTCCGTCATGCTCATAAGCAGTGTTTTTCCGAATCTTCTTGGGCGGGTGATTAATGTAACACTATCCTGATTCTCCCACCATTCCTTTAGAAAAGCTGTCTTATCTATATAAAACATATTTTTATCAGCTATTTTTGCAAAATCCTGAATTCCAATCCCTATTGTTTTCATATGCTCTATTTCCTTTCGCTGATCTATCACTACTACCTGGCTGATGAAACAAGATTGTTTCTATTTCTTTTCATTTTATCATACTTTTCTGACAGAACAAAGAGCAGAATTTTACAGTTCATCCAGTTCCAATTTTCTAATCTCCACCTTATAGATTTTATCTATAAATCCTTTCTTCATATATGCATTATCTATTGGAAAACTTCGTTCAAAAACGATAAAATTTATCTATAAAAACTTTGGTTATGAGTGGATTGTTCCCATCGTTTATTTTTCAGAAAATATACGTTTAGTAAAGCAATCTCTCTGCAACAGCCATTTACAAACCAAACAATAAGGAGAACGATTATGGAAATTATTAAAGATTTACCGGAAGTATTTGAAGAATTCGCAGAGCAGCGTCAGAAATCATTTCTCGCTGTAAAACAGTTAAAAGACAAAGGAATCCCTGTAATTGGATCCTACTGTACTTATTTTCCAAAGGAGATTGCCATGGCAATGGGCGCAGCAACAGTCAGCCTCTGCTCTACATCTGATGAGACGATCCCGGCAGCAGAAAAGGATCTGCCACGTAACTTATGCCCACTGATCAAATCCAGTTATGGATTTGCAAAGACAGACAAATGTCCTTTCTTCTACTTCTCAGACGTTGTTGTCGGAGAGACTACCTGTGACGGAAAGAAGAAAATGTATGAATATATGGGTGAATTCAAAGATGTCTTCATCATGGAACTGCCACAGTCCCAGCGGGCTGAAGTTCTTGATCTCTGGAAAGCTGAGATTCTCCGCTTCAAAGAATATCTTGAAGAAAAATTCGAGGTAACGATCACTGAAGAGCAGGTTCGTGAAGCAGTTAAGCTTGAAAATAAAGTCCGCACATCCTTGAAGAATCTTTACGGAGTTATGAGACATGATCCTGCTCCGATCAAAGGGCATGACCTTTTCCGCGTTCTGTATGGAAGTGGATTCAAGCTCGACCGTACACTGATTGCCGACGAAGTTGACGCACTGACAGCCAAGATTGAGAAAGAATATGCAGAAGGAAAACGTGAGGATAAGAAACCGAGAATCCTGATCACCGGATGTCCGATCGGCGGTGCAACAGAGAAGGTCATCGACGCAGTCGAAAATAACGGTGGAATCGTTGTTACATTTGAAAACTGCTCCGGTGCAAAATCCATCGATCGTCTCATCGACGAAGATGCTGAAGACATTTACCAGGCAATCGCAGAGCGTTATCTCTCAATCGGATGTTCTGTTATGACTCCAAACCCGAACCGTCTGGAACTTCTCGGAAGACTGATCGACGAGTACAAAGTAGACGGAGTCCTTGAGATGACTCTTCAGGCATGCCACACATATAACGTAGAGACTCTTTCCATCCGCCGCTTTGTAAACGAGGAAAAAGGAATTCCATACATGAATGTTGAGACAGATTATTCCCAGACTGATGTCGGACAGCTGAATACACGTATTGCAGCCTTTATCGAAATGTTATAATCTGGTAACTGTTCAGAGCCAAGCAAAATTTCAAAAAACAGCTATAAAATGCTTGCATTTTTAAGAATGTTTTTGAAATTTTATTTGGCGGATACGCCACACCGACGAAATGCGTAGCATTTTGGAGGTTGGCTCTGAACAATCGGCTGTTCTCGTGTGAGAGCCGACTGTTTTTATAAAGGAGCTTTTATTATGAACTATATTGGAATTGACATCGGTTCAACCTGTGCGAAGACAGTTGTTTTGAACGAAAAGAAAGAACTTATCCTGGAATTCGTTCAGCCAACCGGATGGAGCAGCGTAGATACAGCCGAGGAAATCCGTCAAAAACTGGAGTTTGCCGGAATCAATCTTTCTAATGAATCTTCCCACTGTGTAGCAACCGGTTACGGACGTATCTCTGTTCCTTATGCCGATAAGACTGTTACAGAGATCACCTGTCATGCACTTGGTGCCGTACATTTATTTCAGCATCCTGACCTGACCGTAATTGACATCGGTGGCCAGGATACGAAGATCATCCAGATTGAACAGGGATTCGTAAAAGATTTTATCATGAATGATAAATGTGCCGCCGGAACCGGACGTTTTCTTGAAGTGATGGCCAACACACTTTCCCTTCGCCCAAATGAAATGTTTGATCTGGCACGCCTGGGTTCTGACACAACGATCAGCTCTATGTGTACTGTATTCGCAGAATCTGAGGTCATCGGACTGATCGGTAAAGGCGAGCCAAAAGAAAATATTGCTTATGCAGTAGTAAATTCCACCATTCGTAAAGTTGCCGCCCAGGTCAGCCGGATGAATGGTGAAATGTTCACATTCTGCCTGACCGGAGGTCTGTGTGAATGTGATTACATCCGTGAGGCTTTATCAAAAGAACTTGGAAAAGATGTTTTTTCCTGCCCGGATGCCCGTTACGCCGGTGCGATCGGTGCTGCACTTAGTGCGATGAAGGTACGAAGATAAATATCCACAAAAAGCACTTCTCAGATTAACTCCTAAGAAGTGCTTTTATACGTCTTCTGTTTGACTTAACTGTTTATGAACATTACGTCCACCATACATAATTCGCACTACGTATACTATTCCCGTTTCATTTCTGCTTCAACTTCATCTGCTGAATACACTCTGCCTGTTCTCTTACTTCAGGTTCGACACGTGCAAATACATTTGCTGTTCTTGCTTTCCATTTAGTGAAACTGCGATTTTCTATATTCTCTCGGAGTCATTCCATAATTTTTTTGAAAAAGTCTGTAAAATTGTGTCCTATTGCTAAATCCAATCCGTTCCATAATTTCCGCCACTGTAAGGTCAGAATCCAAAAGAAGTTCCCCCGCCTTTTCCATTGTAAATTTCGTACTATATTCATACAGAGACAACCCTGTATATTTTTCAACCGTTTTATAAAGATAATCCCCTGAATAACTGAACTTTTTCTCCAAATCCTTTCTACGTACCTGTCCATCTTTTTCTCGAATGTAACTGCTTATCTGATCAAACAGTTCCCTTTCAGATGTATTTCCAAAAGCAACCGGCGTATTCGTATAGGCTTCTTTATCAAACAATGCAGATAACATTTCAATCATTGCTCCTGCAATCTGAAAATTTGATTTTGGCGTTCTCTCCTGCAGGCCTAGTGCAATTTTGTCAAAACAATCATGCACTACTTTTGTCTCTTTCATCGGAATAAAATCGATATAAGCCCGTTGTGATGCCTCTTCTTTATCCAGTTCATGTAAAAAGAACTTCCTTACCATTTCATATTCCGGTGTGAGTTTCCCGGTAAAAACACTTGGAAATTGTAGTAAATTCAAAATATATTCTTGTGTAAACTCCAGGAAAATCACTCTGCAATACTCATCGAATTCCTCCAGATGGCGAATATTCATATTCATCAGACAGCAACTTCCTTTCGGATAAAGATGTATGGTATTCTCAATATTCTGATATAACCTTCCATCCGCAACATACATCAACTCATAGAAATTATGTCTGTGCATACTTTTTCCTTCAAGAATTTTGTCCGATTCCTTCTTGTCCATGCAAAAATATCCTACATCCTTCGGTCCTATAAATGTAAGCACCTCTCTTCCTTCTTCTTTTTCCGGATAATAGGAATCTAAAATAAAAGAAAGACTGTCTTCTGTAAAATGATTTTCTCCAAAACCTTTTTCATACGCCTTCATTTCTTTAATTAAATCCTGATGCATCATAAGACGCGTAGATTGAAAATACATCGTTTATTCCTCTTTCTGATAAAAATCAGTTTTCGTCTTTTTATAGTTATCATTCCTGTTTAGCACGAATAGCTCTTAATAATTGAATCTGATACATATAGGATTCAATCCCCTCATATATGCCATTTATACTCCATTTCATATTATTTATAATAATATGAAATGATATGGGTGTCAAAATTTTTTTACCACTCACTAGTATAACCGAATTGTTCTGTTCAATAGTAAAAGGGGAGGAAAACTTATGCAAAAAACAGATTTCAACCGTGACTGGACCGTGCAGAAAGACGGCTCCACCGAAATACTTCATGTCAATCTTCCAGATGACGCCATGATCCGTGAAGAGCGCTCAAAAGAGAATAAAACTGCAAGTGCAAGCGCCTATTTCGCCGGTGGCAAATATATTTACACTAAAATTTTCAATCTTTCGGAAGATGAAACCAGACAGACTCTGATCTTAGAATTTGAGGCTGTCTATCAAAACGCAATCGTATTCTTAAACGGTAGACAGGTTGCCGAACGTCCTTACGGATACACAAACTTTTTTGTTGACATCACTGGAAAAGTCATTGCCGGAACAAATGAACTGAAAGTCGTTGCAGACAACGCAGATGTCCCGAACAGCCGATGGTACTCCGGATCCGGTATCTACCGCGAAGTGCACCTTTACCGTTCCGAAAGTTCTTATATTCGCCCAGAAGGGTTGAAAGTGCAGATTGTTGATCTTAATACAATCCACATTTTTGCTGATGCGGTTATGCAGCCTAATGAAAAAATTGTACTGGAAATTTTCAGTGACAGTGGCAAAATTGCATCTGCCGAAGGCACAGATGTCACAATTACCATCCCAGATGCACACCTCTGGTCTTCCGAAGATCCTTATTTATATACCTGTCAGGCTACTCTTCTGCAAGGCGGAACTGTCATTGATACTGCAAAAAGCTCTTTCGGAATCCGTACCCTTTCCTGGGGAAAAGATGGATTCCTTGTAAACAACAATCCCGTCCTTTTCCGGGGTGCCTGCATCCATCATGATAATGGAGTACTCGGCGCCTGTGGCTTCCATGATGCCGAATTTCGGCGAGTACGCATTTTAAAAGAAGCCGGATTTAATGCCATCCGTTCTTCACACAACCCTATTTCAAAGGCAATGTTGGATGCATGTGATAAACTTGGTATGTACGTTATTGACGAAGCTTTTGATATGTGGCTGATCAAAAAAAATCCTTACGATTACGCCGGTGAAAAGTTTTCCAAATGGTGGAAAGATGACATTGCTGCCATGATTTCAAAAGACTATAACCATCCTTCTGTTGTGATGTACTCTATTGGAAACGAGATTACAGAACTTGGCCTTGCAACCGGACAGGAACAAGCCCGTATCATGACTGAATTCTGCCATACACAGGATCACACACGCCCTGTCACAGCCGGGATCAACCTGATGCTCGCAACAATGGCTAAAAGTAAAAAAAGTATTTATGGCACAGACGAAGACGGCAACGTCAAAAACAGTGGTACCGGAGGAATGGATGATGCTCCAACCTCTGAATTTTTCAATATCATGATGAACAAAATGGGCGGACTCATCAATAAAGCTGCCAAAACCAAAAAGGCGACTGCCATTGCTGAAATCATGTCCGATATTTTTGATATTCCCGGATATAATTACGCGTCCAGCCGCTATAAAATTGATGCAAAAAATCATCCTGAACAGGCAACAACCGGTTCCGAAACCCTTCCACAGACTCTTTACGATAACTGGCAGCTTGTAAAATCCATTTCCACTATGACCGGCGACTTTATGTGGACTGGATATGATTATCTTGGCGAGTCAGGAATCGGTACCATCCAGTATAAAGATAAGAAAACAAAGCAACCTGCTGATCCAGGTCTCATTATTTCCGGTGGTGCCGGTATCATTGATATCTGTGGAAAGAAACGCCCGGAAGTCGGATGGAGTAAAATCATCTGGGGATTACAGAAAACTCCAACAATTGGCGTTGATCCTTATACACGTGCAGACTACTTCCAGTCTCTTTCTATGTGGCGTATCACAGATGCGGTAGAAAGCTGGTCCTGGGAAGGCTGTGAAGGTAAAAAGGCATCTGTAACAGTCTACTCCGATGCAGCCAAAGTAGAACTGTTTGTCAATGGAAAAAGTGCCGGTAAAAAGAAAACAAAAAAAGATATTGCAAAATTCAAAAAAATCCCATATGAAGCCGGAAAAATTGAAGCCGTTACTTATGACTCCTCCGGAAAAGAAACAGGCCGCACCTCACTGATCTCTGCCACTGGAAAAACTTTGATAAAGCTTACTCCTGAGGCAACCAGTCTCTGCGCAAATGGTCAGGATCTCTGCTTCCTTAATATCGATCTTATCGGGGAAAACGGAATCACAAAATCTTCTGTCGACCAGAATCTGAAGATAGAAATCTCCGGTCCTGCAACCCTTCAGGGCTATGGCTCTGCAAGACCGAATATTGAAAAAAGCTTCTGCAGTGATACTTTCAAGACATTCTACGGAAAATCCTTAGCCGTTATCCGGGCTGGATATGAACCAGGTACTGTCACTGTAAAAGTTTCCGGAAAAGGATTAGACACACAAAAACTTACATTAAATATCTGCTGAAACTCTACAGATTTCTAAATAAAATCAAGGGAGAACATCAGAACTCTTTTTCCGTTCTGACGTTCTCCTTTCGGTCATTTTTCTAATATAGTTGTGCTACTTGAAAATCAATTGTTATGTTCTAATTATCTTTTCTCTATTACCGTTATTATGCAATTTTATTCTAAAACTCCAATCGAATCTGTCTGTCAATCCAGCTTTCCTGCTTTGCCTCACGAACAATATCACCCGGCATATGTCCACCAATTAGAAAAGGAGATGCAGGATTATGCTTTCTCATATTTTCTTTGACCAAAACAGGATTTACATTCGCATAACAGTATTTACACAAATGTCCGCAAGTATCATAGGCACCTATATCTGTCCCCAAAAGGCACGCACATTCCCCATTTCTCTGATTTTTCTTTCTCTTTGGAACTTCCAGTCTGCTATGGAGAGCTGTCTCAAATGTATGAACAGTCATACACCCGGAGCAATCTGCACCATATTGGGCAAGCTCTTCTCCTTCTGCACAAGGCCTCAGAACCATTCCATACTTTGATGCTATTTTTACAAATGCTTTTCCTATCATAGCCCGGTCTTCTGCCCGTACTGATTTTGCTTCTGGAAAATTGCGTTCCACCTTTTTATAAATATCTATAAAGCTGATTACACATGTCTTTGTGTATCCGGCAAGATTTTCAGCCATTTTTTCAAATTCAGATATATGCCACTCCACAGAATGTTTTTTATCTATAAAAATCGGATCATATCTCCATCCAATACTGTCTACGCCCACGACATCCGACAATTTTTTTAAACCTTCCATCACAGTTTCTTTATCCGGAACGTTTGGCTCAACATCTCGTCCGTAAGGCGTAATTGTTACAAACCAGTATTGACCATACGGTTTTAACTTATCAAGAAACGGCAGCATTGGAAGAGGGTTCTTCGTGCAGAATGCGATCAGATCCACAACTTCTGGTGAAAGGCTGTATTTCGTCACCTGTTTTGGATTATAGGGATTCCTCACGCATACATATCCATCTTTTATCCAATTCAAAAACCATTTCGAATAAAATGCAGGTATATCTGTTCTCATTCCTGTTTGTATTATCATTTTATCATACCCTCTTTTGTCACTGTTCACTCCGTTCACAACCGCTCTTTATCACAAGTCTACAGTTCTTTCAGAATCTCTCCAATATCTTCATTCATACAAACAGACTTTCTCGTTATTTCTGCAGGTGCATATGCTTCACTCTGGTTCAAACACACATAAAATGCATGTTGAAATTTGTTTGTCATCTGCCAAAACGGATATTTTATAATACCAGGAGTATTATATCCTACACCAAGCTCCAGGAACACCATTTTCTGCTTTTTATGTTCCTGTATAAATCTCTCATATCTTTCTGCTGCCTGATGCCATCCTTCATCTTCAACAAATGTCTGATCCGCTCTGAGATTCATACTCATCGGCTTACCGCAACGTGGACAATATGGAATCATACCAGACGGAACCATACGCTTAACTTCTCCATCTTCCGGTTTTTGCAGTTCTCCATCTTTTATCTGAAATCCCTGACTCAGCACCATTTTTTTAATTGTTTCTTCATTGTCATAAGTTTCCTTATGACAAGGCTCACTACATTGAAACAGACCATAATCTCCCTGTGTATAAAAGATTCTGTTTTTATCAAAGCCGGCTTTCTGGAAACAATGGTCCACATTTGTCGTCAGTACAAAATAATCTTTTTCTTTTACCAGTTCATACAGATTCTGATATACCGGTTTTGGCGCATCCATATATCGATTGATATAGATATACCTGCTCCAATATGCCCAGTGTTCCTCTAAAGTCGCATAGGGATAGAATCCACCTGAATACATATCTGAAAACCCATACTTTTTCTCAAAATCCGAAAAATAGTATGTAAATCTATCTCCGGTATATACAAAGCCTGCTGCTGTAGAAAGCCCTGCCCCTGCCCCAACTATAACTGCATCTGCCTGTCTGATTTTTTCTTTTATCTGTAATATCTTATCCGAGTAACTGTTTGTAGAGTCGTTCATCTTCCTCTTTAAAAACATTAAATATCACCTTTATCTTTGATTTTGTCTTTTCTTTATATTGCTTTACTGTCTGTACTGCAAGCTCAGCAGCTCTTTTATTTGGGAACATAAACACACCTGTCGAAATACAACAAAAAGCAATACTAGTCACCTCATTCTCATCAGCAATCCTAAGACATGATTCATAGCAGGATATCAGCAAACGCTCATGTTTCTTTGTCAGCCTTCCCTGCACAATTGGTCCAACTGTATGAATCACATGCTCACACGGCAGATTAAACGCTGGCGTAATCTTTGCCTGCCCTGTCGGTTCTTCATGTCTCTGTTTTATCATCATATGATTGCAATAGTTTCGAAGCTGAATTCCTGCACAGGTATGAATACAATTATCAATACAATTATGACAAGGCTGATAGCAACCTGTCATGCCGCTGTTGGCTGCATTTACGATTGCTCCCACTTTAAGTCTTGTAATATCACCCTTCCAGATATACAGATCAGGCTGCACCTCCCCGATATCTGCCAATGTGACAATCCCTTTCTTCTCATTTTCTTCCGAAAGATACGCATCCTGAATCTGCAAAAATGCAGGATCAATTTCCTCCGGCATTCTTATATTCATAAGCGATCTGAGTAACATTTTCTGCTCGCCTGCATCTGATGGAATCTGCATGTTCTCATACTCCGGTCGCTCTTTCAATAATCCTTCAATCAAATATTTTCTTCTGTCATCCTGATTCATTTCCTGATCACCGCTTTCACCGGACAGTTTTCATAACAGTTTCCACAGTGCAGGCAGTGCTCCTGCCGTATGACAAAAGGTGTCTCTTTCTCAATACATTTCTGTGGACAATGTTTCATACATGTTCCACAACCAATACAGGATTCTGTTATGTAATATCCCTTTTCTTTTATATTAACATTCCCCAGAATATATGTCTCCCGAAAAATTGGATTCACACCAAGATTAAAATACTCCACTTCTGCCTGATCAATACAGAAAATAATACCGATTTCTCTTGTATCTCCCGGATATACATTCGCAAGATATGGCTGTTCTTTAAAAATGAGATTCATCCATTCTTTCTGCTCATTCTCTGCTACTGCGTAAGCCTTTCCTGACAAACGGATCATTTCTTTGTATTTCGTATAGGCAAGAATCTGTACCCTGCCGTCTTCCATTAATTCTTTGCAAAAATTTTTACCTCTGGCGGTAAAGAAATAGAGTGCATTCGGTTCGTAATGAATGGTACTGATATTTCGTATCTGTGGTGCTCCTTCACTGTCCACTGTTGCAAACGCAAGCACTCCCACCAGTTGCATCTTCTTTAAGCATGTTTGTAAATCCATTTTATCGCTCCTCCAATATCTCTCCGGTAATCTCATTTCTTGTCTTCCAGCACTGTGGATCTGCCCCATAAAAGTTACCGCTTGTTCCATTGGCAACTGCCGGACATCCACGGCACCATGCCTTAAGTTCACATTTGCTGCATTTTACAAATTTATCGTAATCTCTGTATTTTTCCATCTGACAGATCCAGACGTCTGCCAGTCGGTCTTCAAAAATATTGGCTACTTTACTGTCTGTCACCCTTCTGCATGCCATAATATCTCCATTCGAAGATATGGTAATATGACAGTTTCCACAGTTACAGCCACCATAGATCATTCCTGCCTCTGCGCTCTCAGGAAGCTTAAACTCTCCTGTTTCATATTCATACAGCGTCCACAAATGATCCTTTTTATTAAAATAGGTCTCACATCCTGCCTTTTCATATGCCTTATACTTTGCATCACAGACTTCCAGAAGTTTTCTGTATTCTTCCGGTGTCATGCTTGTGTCAACTTCACCACCTGTAGGCACATAGCGCGAAAATGCAAAGACCTTTACTTTCGCTTTTACAACTTCATCAATAATATCCGGTATCTCTTCCATATTTGTTTTGGATACCGTACTCATAATTACACTTTTTATTCCTGCTCTGTTCAGACATCCGATTTTCTCAATCGTCAGGTCAAAACTTCCCGGCCTTCTGAACCAGTCATGCGTTTCTCTCATTCCATCAAGGGACATCTGATATTTGTCACAACCGCACACTTTAAGCATACGACAGACTTCATCATCTAGATGAAATGGATTTCCCATCAACGTAAATGGTATATTTTTTGATTTTAACAACACCATCAGTTTCCAGAAATCCGGATGAAGGATAGGATCACCGCCAGTAATATAAAAATATGGGATTCTGTTATACACTTTACAGAAATCTTCACAGTTTTCTACCACTTCTTTCATCTGCTTCCAAGTCATACTCTTAAGCTCTTTGCAGCCTTCACCTGAAAATATATAACAATGCTTGCAACGCTGATCACACTCATCTGTAATATGCCACTGAAAAGAAAAATACTGACTCATCCTATCCAACTCCTTCCTTAACTTATTTTACTTGTCAGATGCTCCACATGCTGTTCCGCATGCTGCACTTGTCTCTTCTGGTTTACCTGCTGCTCCGCACGCTGTTCCGCATGCTGCACTTGTCTCTTCTGGCTTTTCACCTGCTCCACATGCTGTTCCGCATGCCGCACTTGTCTCTTCTGGCTTTTCACCTGCTCCACACGCTGTTCCGCATGCTGAACCAACTTCTGTTTCTGCTTTTTTCCATCCAAAAAGATTTAATAATGACATTTTGTTACCTCCTGATATTTGGTCTGTTGTTATCTTTGTTGCAAGATTATAATATCAAGAGTTCTTAACCGACAAAAGTACGCACTTTTTTATTACATAGGCATAAAAAGGTGACACTGGTTACTTTTTTGTAACCTATTGCTTCTTTTGGTCTGTTACATTAAAATTAAATATAACAATAAAAAAGGATGTTATACTAGGAGGCGATCATATGTTAACAAAAGAAGAATTACCGGAATGTCCGGTTGCAACCACAGTTTCACTCATCGGCAGTAAATGGAAATTGCTGATTATCCGAAATCTGCTGGAACGCCCTTGGCGATTCAATGAATTAAAGAAAAATCTTGAAGGAATCAGTCAGAAAGTATTAACTGATTCCTTAAGATCCATGGAAGAGGATGGACTTATCACCCGAACTGTATATCCCGAAGTTCCTCCTCATGTAGAATATGCTTTAAGTGATCTTGGTGAAACTATGCGCCCTATTTTGGATGACATGAAAAAATGGGGGACATGGTATAAGGAGAATTTTTAAAAGGGAAGCTGCTTTCACTTGCAGCTTCCCTCTTCTACAACATCGTATAATCCTCAATAATCGTTATTCCTGGAATGTCTTCAATGCATCAATCGTCCTTTGGATCAGTTCATCCAGTGTCCATCCAAGCATCTCTGCGCCTCTTTCGATCACTTCTCTGGAGCAGCCGGCGGCAAATCCCTTGCTCTTATACTTTTTTTTCACTGACTTTAACTGAAGATCCTGAACGCTTTTGGACGGGCGCATCAATACAACCGCTCCAATCAGTCCTGTCAGTTCATCTACTGCATAAAGTACCTTCTCCATCTCATGCTCTGGTTTTATATCTACGGTAATCGCATAGCCATGACTTGCTGTTGCGTGAATGATCTTCTCGTCAATCCCACGTTCTCTCATAATCTCCTGTGATTTTATGCAATGCTCTTCTGGGAATTGTTCGAAGTCAAGATCATGCAGAAGTCCGACGATTCCCCAAAATTCTTCTTCCTCGCCATAGCCAAGTTCTCTTGCAAAATAACGCATGGTATTCTCAACGATCTGCGCATGTTCCAAATGAAATGCATCTTTATTGTATTCTGTTAATAAGTTCCATGCTTCTTCTCTGGTCATATCTTCCCGGTCCTTTCTTTGTGTGAAACTATTTCTTTGCTATTTGTTTTTCACATCATAACACACTTTTCTTTTCTATGCAATTCCTATCTGTTTTGTATGTTATTATTACTGGTCTGGATAAATAAATCCAAACAAAAATACCCTGGAACAGACTTTAAAAGCAATCTGTTCCAGGGTAACTTATATTCTTTCACTTATATTCTTTTATCTCAAACTTTTCTCTTTGTCTATTATCTGATTCTGAAGATCGGGCTGATCTTCTTGTAGATCAGAAATACAACAAGTGATACAACAATCCCCTTCACAAGGTTGAACGGTGCTACCGCAAACATAACAAATGTAGAAAGGCTTGTGATATGTGAGTTAACTGCTGTTCCCATACCAACCAGTGCATCAATCGGCATTCCGAATGCTTTTGCATAAGTCGGAAGAAGTACGAATCCATTCACGAAGCATCCGATCACGATCATCAGAAGCGTTCCTGTTGCCATTCCGATCAGCGCGCTTTTTCTTGTTCTGTTTTTTCTATAGATCAGTCCTGCTGGTACGCAGAAAGAACATCCGATAATAAAGTTTGCAATTTCTCCAACACCTGCTGTTGATGTTCCTGTCATAACAAAGTTCAATAAGATCTTAACAAGCTCTACCAGTACACCTGCCATAGGTCCCATTGCAAAGCATCCTACCAGAACCGGAACTTCACTTAAATCAATCTTATAAAATGTTGGTGCAAACGGAAGTGGAATCTCGAACATCATCAGAATAATTGCGATTGCTGAAAGCATTCCGATCTGAACTAATGCCTTTACCCCCAGCTTCGGCTGAATCTTCGCATCTGCATTTGTTAGTGTCTTTGTCTCTGTACTCATAGTGTTACTCTCCTTTTTCTATCCGCTGTCTTTATCCTAAACAGCATTTTTTCTTTTTGAAAAAGGTAATCTTCACAAGAAAAAACCCGGAAGGTAATTACCTTCCGGGATTCATGTTTTCTGCTCTTAATGGCATTCTCGCAAGATTCTTAGGCAATCAGATATCATATTCGAATATCTCTTTTTCTGATCCTGCGGGCATGAACTTCTTCTCTCATCCAGACTTTACTGTCGGTACCGGAATTCCCATTCTGTAATGCCATCACAGACGAGTCACCAGTTCAGCCGCATCATATGCGGGTCGCGGACTATACCGCCGGTTGGGACTTGCACCCTACCCCGAAGATTAAATTCCTTTTACTCTTACTACTATAGCGTGCTCTTAATAAAAATGCAACCCCTTTTATTGAAATTTAATATCATTTTTATGCTGAAATCGATATCACCTATAGCACTTTCAATTAATATGTCGATATTCCCATTTTTCTACTAGGTTAATCATGTTCTTAATAATTTTTTTCAATAATGTTCATTTTAGGTTCAAAAGTTCATCACACTTTTTTCACAAAATACCTCTATACTATAATTGTTCTTAAAAAGAACACTTTTTCATAAACTTTTTCCCCCTTGAGTCACAGCGATGTGGCTCATTCCTTTTATATAAAGAAAAATCCTGTCATCTCGACAAGATTTTCTCATACATTCTTTACAGAATACGTTTTCTCCATTTTTCCCATACAGTTCCCTGAACATACTGATAAGCTTTGTCATAAATCAATATCGCTATCTGCCCAACTACTACAGCTGCCAAAATCATCTGATCTGACATCGATTTCTGAAACAGCATCGACCGGAATCCGAAAAGACACGGGAGATAAACCAGATTAAAGATCACATATTTTGCAAGCCAGTATATCCCCATCCTATGTCTCATCTGCGGTCTTTTCGCAAGAAATATCCAGACTGCTTCAATTCCAAGAATATAGAATCCCATTGCAGCAAATGTAATTACATAAAATTTGTTCGGCGTAACCAGGAATCCTAATAAAATTGCTGCCAGATAAAAGGCTGCCCCTGTACGAAGACCGAACTCACGAATAACAATCCCTACAAAAAATGCCGCTGCTGCCAACAAAAACAATGTATTTGTCTCGATCACACTTCCAAGTGCCATACACACGACAGTCACCGCAAGGAGTAAACCTCCAAATGCCATTTGTTTTGCTTTTACATGCATGAGCAGAGATCGCCTCCCATACATTCACACAATGTATCCGCAAGCCATAAGTCGCAACACATATTTCCTGTACCGCAGGAATTCTGTCCTCCCGGTGCATAGCCTCCACCATACGGACTGTTCTGATATCTTCTGCTGTTAAAGTCGAGCTGATTCAACAGCTGACGGAACTGCATGTTATTTGGTTCCATATTTACTGCCTGTGCCGCGTGATCCCTTGCCAGAATCTGATTTCCGATTCCTGCATTCGCACAGCCACTCAGATAATACCACATCGCACTTCTCTGCTGAACCTGATCCAATGTATTGATTGCTTCTCTATAACGTCTGCTGTTAATATAGTTCGCAGCTGCCTGCAGTTTGGGATCCATCGTTCCATAGCCATAAGAGCTGTTCTGATTTCCATAAGACTGATTTCCATAAGAATAACTTTCAGAAGAACCATATCCATAATTATTCCCGTACGAATTTCCTCCATTCGCACGCTCTCTCATGATAATATCATACGCTTCCTGTACTTCCTTAAACTTCTCTTCTGCAAGATCTGCTAACGGATTATTCACATTTGCATCCGGGTGATATTTTCTTGTCAGATCCCGATACACTCTCTTTATCTCATCATCCGACGCATTCGGTGACACACCAAGCACATCATATGGATTTTTTGTCATCATTCTTTTCCTCACTTTTCTTCATCTGAATCTTATTGTAATGATTCCAGACTCCATCATATAATATATTTCTCAAAATGTCCACGTCAACCAGACATGGCAGTTGTTCAAAACGGACTGTGCTCTCCGCTATCATCATCCGAAGAATCTGTTCCATCTGCACCTCATAATCCGGCCGCTTTGCCAGTTCTTTCAATGGATTGTAGCGATTCTTCTTTCTATCTTCCGGCAGATCCTCATAGGCATCCATCAGATAAATGAATTTTCCGAGATAGAATCCCATCTTTCTGAGCGTCTTCTCCCAGATATCCTCCTTCCAGACAAAAAGCTCTGCCATTAATCTGCCAAAACATCCTGCTGCCCGGTCAATATCCATACTCTTCTCACGCTCACATTCTCCAAGTTCCCTCAAAGACTGCTGAATCACCTTGCTCTGCCGCGGATATTTCTCTATAATTTTCTTTGCTTTTCCCTGAATCAGGCTCTTCGTCATCAGACTTGACACTTTATGATCATCCTGCCAGTCATCTTCCATATGATAATATGCAAGCAGCACATTCATCGCCGCCGCATAAGATGTAATTTCATTCCGCAACATATGTTGCCGCTTCACTGGATGAACCTTACAGCGGTGTTCCTCATGTTTCGCAATTGTCTCATATAAAGAAGATAACAGAATAACTGCAAATGTCATGTCATACGTCAATGTCATCTGACCCATAAATCCATAATCTTCTTTCAATGTCCGACAAAGTCCACAATAATATGCCCTGTATTTCTTCAGATCTTTTACTTTTAATTCCGGTTCACAGACCGTTACATATCCAAACATGCAATTCCTTTCTCTTCTGTCAATTTTCCTGACTTTATCTATTCTACCTTATTCTTTCCATTTTGCCTATCACATGTCTGCAAAATTAATAAGTTTTTAATTGTTAACCTTTTATATTTTATAGTTGACAATTAACTTTTCATGAATTATACTAACGAAGAACTCAATCGTTGCCATATTTCAGACAACGATGTTAAAGCTCGCTTGAAACAGCGATAATTATTAAGATCTAAAGGAGTAAATTGAAATGTCACAGAACGAAACTTCCGGCACAGTTGCCGTAGACAACCAGAAAATAAGAACAAAACAGATGGTACTCATCGCCCTGATGACTGCAGTAACCTGCGTCCTCGGACCACTTTCCATCCCGCTGCCATTCAGCCCTGTTCCGATTTCCCTTACAAACTTTGCAATCTTCCTTGCAATCTTCGTTCTCGGAATGAAATCCGGAACAATCAGCTTTATCATCTACCTCCTGCTCGGAGCAGTTGGTGTCCCGGTTTTCTCCTCTTTCCGTGGAGGTTTCCAGGTTCTCGCAGGACCAACCGGTGGATATCTGATCGGATTCATCTTCCTCGCACTGATCATGGGATTTGCACTCGATCACTTTGACCGTAAGCTCGTTCCTACGATCATCGGAATGATCATCGGAATGGCTGTATGTTATGCATTCGGAACTGTATGGCTTGCCAAACTGTTAAGCCTCTCCTTCAAAGAAGGACTTATGATGGGTGTTATTCCATACCTTCCGGGAGATGCAGCTAAAATCATCATCGCAGCAATCGTAGGACCAAAACTTTACGGAGCAACACAGAAAATTCGATAGTTATATTAAGAACTTGAAAGAGGACAGTCACTTTAATAATAATTGTTATTAAAATGACTATCCTCTTTTTATATTTTTTTCGAATCCGTCTCCTCGAAGCAAATACTTTCGGTTTGAATAATGTAAGTGAGGTAGCGGGCCGGTGTCCGATGCAATAAAGAAACTTCCTCACGCATCTTAATCAAACCAAAATACTTACTTAACCTTAAATCCCTCTCATCGTCAGCTGAATCCTCTTTTTCTTCAGATCCACACTCATCACCTTCACATCCACAATATCTCCAACACTGACTGCTTCCAGCGGATGTTTGATATATCTGTCTGTAATCTGGGAAATGTGTACAAGTCCGTCCTGATGAACTCCGATATCCACAAATACTCCAAAGTCGATCACATTTCTTACAGTCCCCTTCAGCACCATACCTTCCTTCAGATCTTTCATCTCAAGGACATCTGTGCGAAGGATTGGCTTTGGCATCTCATCACGCGGATCACGCGCCGGTTTCTCAAGCTCCTTGACAATATCACGAAGCGTAATCTCACCGATTCCAAGCTCTTCTGCAAGCTTCTTATAATCTCCGATTGTAAGACCAAGTCCTGTCAGCTGATGTGCTGTGATAGCATCTGCTTCGTACCCTTGCTTCTTCAACAGCTTTTCTGCTGCAGCATAAGATTCCGGATGAACACCTGTAGCATCAAGTGGATTCTTACCTTCGGAAATACGCATAAAACCTGCGCACTGCTCGAACGCTTTCGGTCCGAGTTTCGGTACTTTAAGCAATTCTTTTCTGTCTGTAAAACGACCGTTTTCTTCTCTGTAAGCCACAATATTTTTTGCGATTGCACTGCTGATTCCTGAGATGTAAGAAAGTAACGGTGCAGAAGCAGTATTTAAATCTACTCCAACTTTATTTACGCAATCCTCTACAACTCCGTTTAAAGACTCCCCAAGCTTCTTCTGGTTCATATCATGCTGATACTGGCCGACACCGATGGATTTCGGATCAATCTTTACAAGCTCTGCAAGCGGATCCTGCAGACGGCGTGCGATTGATGCCGCGCTTCTCTGTCCCACATCAAATTTCGGGAATTCTTCTGTTGCCAGCTTACTTGCAGAATAGACAGATGCTCCCGCCTCATTAACGATCACATACTGTACCTTCTCCGGAATCTCTTTCAGAAGCTCTACGATAAACTGTTCTGATTCACGGGAAGCAGTACCATTTCCAAGAGAGATCAGAGAAACGTGATACTTCGGAATAATCTTCTTAAGCAGATCTTTACTTGCCTGGATCTTCTTCTCTGTTGTCGGTGCAGTCGGATAAATAACGGTTGTTCCGATTACCTTTCCTGTCTCATCAACAACTGCCAGCTTGCATCCCGTACGGAAAGCCGGATCCCAGCCAAGCACAACCTTGCCTGCAATCGGCGGCTGCATCAGGAGCTGATGAAGGTTCTTTCCAAACACTTCGATTGCCCCGTCTTCTGCCTTCTCTGTCAGTTCGTTTCTGACCTCACGCTCAATAGCCGGTCCGATCAGACGGTTGTAACTGTCTGCAATTGTCTCTTTCAATACCGGTGTTGTATAAGGATTCTCTGTACGGATCACTTTTCTCTCAAGATATCTTAAAATATCTTCTTCCGGTGCTTCCACCTTCACTGTCAGGAATTTCTCTTTCTCACCACGGTTCAATGCAAGAATTCGATGTCCTGCAAGCTTCGCAACGGCTTCTTCAAACTCATAATACATCTCATAAACAGACTCTGCCTCCGGATCCTTCGCCTGAGAAGTAACCTTTCCTTTTCTCATTGTCGTCTCTCGGATCCAGGTTCTGTAAGCTGCCTCATCTGAAATGCTTTCTGCAATAATATCACACGCTCCGCTGATTGCATCCTTTGCACTTTCCACACCTTTTTCTTCGGAAATATACGCTTCCGCTGCCTTCTCAAGCGGCTCTTTTGTCTTCTGCAATGTGATCAGTGCAGCTAATGGCTCAAGTCCCTTTTCCTTCGCGATTGTCGCACGGGTACGTCGTTTCGGACGATACGGACGATACAGGTCTTCTACTGCCACAAGTGTTTCCGCTGCCAGAATCTGTTTCTTTAATTCTTCTGTCAGTTTTCCCTGCTCCTCGATACTTGAGATTACCTGTTCTTTCTTCTCTTCCAGATTTCTTAAATACACCAGACGCTCATATAGCTTTCTCAATTGTTCGTCATTCAGTTCTCCGGTTGCTTCTTTCCTATATCTTGAAATAAATGGAATCGTATTGCCTTCATCGATCAGCTGTACTGCCGCATCGATCTGCCAGCGTTTTACATCCAGTTCTTCTGTCAGTCTCTGATTAATATCCATTCTTTTTAGTCCTTTCCACTTTCATAGGCATTCTGTACCTGTTCGGTCAGCTCTTTTCCGCCGTTCGCATACCATTCTACCACAAAAGTATCAAAGTAATCCACTGGTTTCTCCCCACTGATAATCTGAAGAAACGCTTCATTCTCCAGTTCTTGTAATTCCTGCGGGATTTCGGCATTTACGTTTTCCAAAGGCAGTGTCTGTGCACTTCGTATTCCCGCTTTCTGCAGTTCCCCCACTGCCTCAATTCTTGATGCATAAGCTGCCCAGCCATTTGCCGTTGTCAACTGTCCATTCAAAAATGATTTACATGTATCATAATAAGATTTTTCTAGTCCACTCAATTCCGACACATCAAGCGTTTTATCCAACACTGCCTGAATATGTTCCGTTGTCCGATAAAGTGCATCCTCATAATCCACATTAATATTCAGCGGACGGGCCGTCGGATCTACATTAATGGAAAAATAGTCATTCACCTCTCTTGCTGAAGCATCATTTGCATATCTGGACTGATCAAAAATAGCACTCACATACTTTGCTACAATTTCCGGATGCTCATATCCTTTGCGTACCACCACATACATCCACTGATCATACGATTCAAAAACTGATATCTTCTGTGTCTCATTCACTTGTTCTTTGTCTAAAAGATACGGTTTCCACTCTGCATTTGAATCGACACTATATGCCGCACTAAGCGGATTATTCGGAGCCCACCAACGTCCGTAGATTGCTCCGCAATGTCCGGTTTTTAACAGATTATCTATGTTTTCCGTCTTTCTCAACAAGAATCTCTGGTCGAGTATCCCATCCTCATATAGATTACGAAGCTTTGAAAGTGCTTCTTTTGTTTCCTGCGTTACTGACCCATAAACTACATCTCCACTTTCATCCAGAATCCAGTGACATGGCATTGCACCTGCATGTATAAACGCTGAATCCACTCCATAAGTCTGGTCCGCCCCGGCAATCACATCTGTACTACAGGCAAGACCAATCGTCTGACCGTCTCCTGCTGCATCTTGTTCTACAAATGCACGCACTATCTCCAACGCTTCTTCTACCGTTTCCGGTTCCTTCAATCCCAACTTCTCAATCCAGTCTTTCCTCAACCAGAGAAGTGGAGCTCCGTCATCGATCACCGTATTCGGAAATGCATACAACTTTCCATCAACTGTTGCAGATTGTAAGAGAGAATCTCCATAACTGTCATACATTTCTTTGATTGTATCTGTCGTACACTCTTCATAAGTTTCTGTGAGGTCTTCAATCATACCTGCTTCAATCAGGCGGAGCAGGTTATCTCTTCCCTTCACGACAAGCACATCCGGAATATCTCGATCTTCAATCGCTACATTGACTGCCTCTTCATACGTATTGCCATCCTGCAATTCAAAGACATCTGCATTTTTAATATTAAGCACTTTCTTCAGATATCTCGTATACGCATTGTTTTCGTACGTATTTCCCACCGGGAGATTCGAATTATTTGCTCCTGCAATCTTGCCAAGTGTATACGTGACTGTCTCAGGATATTTTCCAAGCGGCGTATGCATTGCTTCATACATCTGTTTTCTTTTCCCTTCAGCTGCTTCGCCTGCACCAGACTCACTTTGAGATGCATCTGACTGTTCCATCTGTCTTTGACTTTCTTTTGATTCAAAACAAGTTCCGCACCAAAGTATCATCAACAAAATTAATACAAGCTGGGCTGAAAGAATTCGCTTTTTCCTATCGTTTTTCATAGCACCTTTGCCTCCGTCTTCTTCGGAATCCGGATAAAGACACGCGTTCCTTTTCCAGGAGTGCTTTCTATCTTCATCTCACCTTTCTCTCCGTAAAGAACATGGATTCTGTCACAGACATTTCGCACGCCATAACCGGACGACTGATAGGTCAGGATCTGATCTGCCTTTTCCTGCGTCATTCCTGCTCCGTTGTCCCTGATTTCAAAGAAAATATGCTCATTTTCTTCACGAATCGTCAGCCACAATGTTGGATCCTCATTATCTGACACATCGATTCCGTGATCGATTGCATTTTCTGCCAGCGGCTGCAGGATCAGCTTCGGTATCATATAATCATTAAGACCGTCTGAAATCTGTTCGACCACACGGAACTCGTTATCATGCATAACCAACTGGATCTTGAGGTATGCACGGATATTATCAATTTCTTTTGCCACTGTAGTCATTGTTTCACCACGATTCAGGCTTGTTCTATAATAAGTAGACAGTGCCAATGTCACATAACTGATTTCATCCTCCCCCGCTTCAATTGCTTTCCAGTTGATAATAGAAAGTGAATTGTAAAGGAAATGTGGATTGATCTGTGCCTGCAGCGCTCTCATCTCACTATTCTGAAGCTGGATCTTACTCTCATATACTTCTGAGATCAAATGGTTCATCTGATCCATCATGCGCTGGAATGACCGAATCAACACACCAACCTCATCCTTGGACTTACTCTGCACCGTAACCTTGCGAAGTCCCATATTGATCTGGTTCATATTCTCTGTCAATAATTCCAACTGTGACACCATACGGATGGAGAAAACATACCCTAAAAGACTCAAAAGGAGAACACTGATTAAAATTAACGGAATATTTTTAAGCAAAAGCTTATGGATTGCATTTTCACTTACCGCCTTCGGACGATAGATATAGAAATTCCATCCGGTATCTTTCATTGTTCTCTGTGAAATATAATACTTATCACTGATATCCTTAAGATTCTCAATATTCTTTGGACGATATTTTTTATCCATAGAACAATCCGCATAAACAACATTTCCATTATCGTCCATAATCATGCCACCTGTATTATCTGTAATCTGACTCATGAATGGACTAAGAACTTTTTCATAATCCAGACGCATCTCCAATACTGCTTTGATCGTATCATTATCGTAGAATTTTCGACTGGCAATGATTGATTTATTTCCCCCACGAGTAATGCTCCACTGCATCAGCGTTCCTTCATTCAGTCTGGAATACCACTGTTGATTCTCCGCTTCTGACATTGGAAGAAGTGTATCTCCATGTGGCACTTCTATATTGTCAGAATACAGCGTAATACTCCGAATCTCTTTGTGATAGATGGTCGGCATCTGAAGCAACGGATCTGCTACTTTCACATATTTCAAATATTTCTCATAATCTGATTCCATTTCCGTATCGAAAATATTCCTGAGACTTTGTGAATAGGATAAATAATCGACCAGATTTTCATAAATCTGTGACTGGTTCTCAATTGAGTTCACCGACTGCTCCAGTATTTTTTCCAGGTTATACTGTTCCTTTTCTCTCAGCTGATTCGTCATGCCATATTGCATAGAAAAAGCCAGGAATACAACCGGCACCAATCCTGCAATCAACATCAAAACTGACAGTTTCTTACGGAATTTCAGATTTTCAAATCGATGGAGCAGCTTCCGTATTTGTTTTTTCATCCGCCTCTGTTCCTTTCCTGCATGCTTCCGGTGTGTCTCCGAAAAATTCCCGGAAGCTTCTGCAGAAGTATGAGTTATTGGAAAATCCTACTTCTTTTGCAATTCCGGAGATCTTCATATTCGTTGTCTCAAGAAGTTCTTTCGCTTTTTCCATCCGCACTTCACGGATAAAGCGGTTCAGTGTCACTCCCGTTTCTTCTTTGAACACAGCACTCAAATATCCGGGAGAAAGAAATACCATTGCTGAAAGCGTCTCTGCTCCAAGATTCCTCTCCTGGTAGTGATGATAAATGTAACTTTTTACTTTCGTAATCTCTGAACGGAATCCGTCTTCCTGTTCCTGTATACAGTGTTCATATTCCTGAAGTGCTTCGTCTACTATAGTGATCACATCCTTCAGGTTTTTGCAACGATATAACCGATCCACTCTCTTCGAAAGCATTTTCTCATCCATTTCATCCATCTGATCAAGCAATTCTTTTAAAATTCCGGAAAATACAAACTTTACATACATATCTGAAAACTGCTTATTGGCACGGTATTTATCTTCCAATTTCTGAAAATCCTGACGGAGATGGGGCAGATCTTTATATTGAATATCATTCGTGATCTGTTCCATGATTTCAGAATCTTCTGCCGGGTCTGCTTTCTTCTCTTCCTGCTTTTCTCCGTGAAAAAATAAATGCTGATGTGGCTGGTAGAACTGCTCTTCCAGCATTCCTTCCAGGGCTTTAAACTCCTCTGCCAGATTCTTTCTATCCTCAATTTCTTTACTGACCGCAAAATAACATTCACTGTCAAACTGATGCGCAAAGAACCGATACATTTTCTCTACAACCACATGATAGTCTGTATACTTCTCCGGGAACAGAAAGATGGACTCATTTGAATTCAGATTCACATAATAAAATTCTCTCTGCACCTCTTCCTTCAGACTTGTCAGAAAATGTTCCTCCTCCGTCTCAAAAAAACCATTGGATGCACTGACAAGAACCATGCGCGAAAACTGTGAAACATCGTCTTCTGTTTCATCCGTTAATTTCTCAAGTTGAACAAAATCCTCTTCTTTTCCCGAATATAGATATCTCAGGAAGAAGTATTTCTTCAGATAATCTTCTTTTCTGTTCTGCTGCTTTTGCTTCTCTTCCTTAGATGAGATATTTTCCATCACTCGTTGAAAGGTCTTATGAAATTCGTTCGGATCGACCGGCTTTAGGACATAATCCACGACACCATATCGCAGAGCCTCTCTCGCGTAGGAAAAATCATTATATCCGCTGAAAATCACGATTTCCATCTCCGGATGATCTTCTCTTGCTGCTTTTGTCAGTTCCAGTCCGTTCATGTAAGGCATCTTTACATCCGAAAATAAAATATCTACATGATTCGAAGCCAGTATACCAAGTGCATCCTTTCCATTCGCCGCTTCTAAAATCTGGAAGTCTCCCTCTCTTTTCAGCAGAAAACGGATTCCCCTTCTCTCCAGTTTTTCATCATCTACGATCAGTATTGTAATCATTCCCCCGCGCCTCCCACACGCTCACTTTATATTTTCACTATTTCTTTTATAACGTCCGAAAACAGCAGGGAATGATCACTCACTCTCTGCTGTCTTTTTTAAGTTTTTATAATTCTATTTTAATTCATCTCTCAGCCATTGTCTATACTAGCCTTTGTTACTGTTCACACGATGTGCGACCAGCAACGCATCTCGCCATTTTAAATCGCCTTTGGCGATGGGGCGAGATGCATTCAAGTCAAAACACGCATCCTCCGTGTCAATCAGCGGAGTGATTGACACGGGAGTGAACAGTAACTAGCCTTTAACTGCTCCTGCTACAACACCTTCGATAATATATCTCTGGCAGAACAGGTAGAAGATGATGATCGGCACGATTGCAAGAACCAAAGTTCCCATCATTGCTCCCATATCTACGGAACCATATCCACCTTTCAGATACTGGACTGCCATCGGCACTGTCTTATATTTTCTCTGATCCAATACAAGTGATGGAAGCAGATAGTCGTTCCAGATCCACATTGCCTGAAGAATTGTAACAGTTACACAAGTCGGCTTTGCAATCGGAAGTACAACTTTGAAGAATGTCTGGATTGGTGTACATCCATCGATCATCGCAGCTTCTTCAATCTCCAGTGGAATGGATTTCATGAATCCGGTGAACATAAAGACGGAAAGTCCTGCACCAAATCCAAGATAGATTACAATCAGTCCCCATGGATTTCCCATATGAAGCATATTTGCAATCTTAGATAATGTAAACATTTCCATCTGGAATGGTACGATCATTGCAAACAGACAAAGCATATATAAGACTTTTGTGAACTTTGTCTTCACACGACAGATATACCATGCACACATGGAGCAGCATAAGATGATCACTGCTACAGATAAGATTGTGATAAACAAACTCCATCCAAATGCCTGAATCAATCCTGTCTGTTTAATACCACGGATATAGTTCTCTAATCCGACATACATCTTTCCGGTCGGTATCTCGAACGGGGCTTTACTGATATAGGCTTTTTTCTTAAAGGAGTTGATAAATACCAGTACGATCGGATACAGATACAGCAGACTGAGTACTGTAAAAATAACGGTTAATAATGTGCCATGTTTTACTTTTTTATTCATTACTGCTGCACCTCCTTTGATGTTGTCATTTTATTCTGAATTAATGCGATCACTCCTACAATAATGAAGAAGATAACTGCTTTTGCCTGTCCTACACCTTCCCAACCGGTTCTTCCATAGAATGTATTATAAATATTCAGGGCAAGCATTTCTGACATCTTGTCCGGTCCACCGTTTGTCAATGCAAGGTTCTGATCGAAAAGTTTGAATCCGTTTGTAAGTGTCAGGAAAGTACAGATTGTGATGGATGGCATAACCATCGGAATTGTAACATATCTTAAAAGCTGTACTTTATTTGCTCCGTCGATCTCCGCTGCCTCGATCAGCTCTCCAGGAATATTCTGAATACCTGAGATGTAGATGATCATCATGTATCCAATCTGCTGCCAGAGCATCAGGATAACTAATCCCCAGAAACCATATTTTGAAGAATATGTAAGTGTTTTCTGGAAATGTGCCAGAATACCGTTTAATAACAGCTGCCATACATATCCAAGTACGATACCACCGATCAGATTTGGCATAAAGAATACGGTACGGAAAATATTAGTTCCCTTAATCTTCTTTGTCAAAAGCATTGCTACCGCAAAAGCGAAAATGTTGATCAGTAATACTGTTACGATCGTAAATAATGCAGTAAACCAGAGAGAGTGAAGGAAATCCCCATCTCCCAGTATCTTTGCATAGTTGCCAAGTCCAATAAATCTGGCATCTGTTACCGTTGTAAACTTGCAGAACGAAAGGTATACACCTAACACGAATGGTGCAAGGAAACCTATCGTGAATGCAATCAGCGTCGGCAATACAAATACCGGAAAATATCTTTTTATAGCTTTTTGCATGTTCTTCTCCTCCTGTCTCTCTTTCTGTAAAAAGGTCTGTCTCTTTTTACACTTCTAATAACACACTTTCAGCCTGCCCCCGGTATTCTCGTTGGCAGGCTGCATACTATTTCTCTATTTCACAGCCTTTTTATCTGTCGGTCCTGTGAAAAGCCTTTTTTATTCATTTGCTGCTGCGTATTCTTCAGCCCATCCATCAACGAATGCTGTCTGTACACTATCCCATGTGCCTGTGCCCTGTGCATAGTTCAGAAGAGCACCACCAAGATTGTTCTTCCAGTTCTCAGATGGCATTGTTGTAAAGTTCCAGCTTACTGGTGTCTTTCCAGCCTCTGTGTACTCGGCATTTGCTTTTACAAGCGGGTTGTCCGGAAGGTAATCTGCGAATGTTGTAAACGGTGTTACGAATCCCATCTGATTTGCCAGCATGTCACGGCCTTCGTCACTCTCAACTACCCATTTCATGAAATCAAGTGTTGCCTGAATATCTTCTTCAGAAGCGTTTTTATTTACACACCAGTAGTTCTCTGATCCTGTACAAAGTCCCTGGTTCTCTTCTCCATCAACTCCGATGTAGATTGGAAGCATTCCCATATCTTCTTCTGCTACTTCGTTATCTTTGATATCATTGTAAGCCCATGTACCATTCTGATAGAATACTGCTTCACCAAGTGAGAATTCGCTTGCTGCGTCATCTCCTGTCTTAGAAGAGATCATAGATGGCTCACATGTAGAGTTGTTCAGATACAGATCCCAGATCTGTTTGTAGTTGTCAAGGTATGTTCCCTTGATAGCATCTGTATTATCAATTCCGTCTGCCTTGTACTCATAGTAGATTGGCAGGTTTGCAAGGTGTGTCTTGAATCTCCAGTCAGAAGAAGAATCCATTCCTGCTGAAGTGAAAGCTCCTTCTACTCCAAGATCATCTTTATGTGCCTGAATCTCTTCTGCAGCTGTCTTAAGTGCCTGGAAGTTATTCAGCTCATCGATGGATTTGATGCTTGCATCCGGCAGTTCGAAGTATTTGTTCAGAAGTGCTTTGTTGTAGATCAGACCATAAGTCTCAATAACATAAGCGATTCCGTCTACTGCATCACCATCTTTTAATACATAGTCATCAGACTCAACGTCTTTGTAAACGTCACTTTTTGAAAGGTCATAGCAATAATCCTTCCATGTAGCAAGTCCAACCGGTCCGTTTACCTGGAACAATGTTGGGGCCTCGTCTTTTGCCATCTCTGATTTCAGCTGTGACTCGTATGTTCCTGATGCAGCTGTCTGCACATCAACCTTAACGCCAGTTTCATCTGTGTACTCTTTAGCAAGTTCTACCCACTGATCAGCCTGCTCTGGTTTGAAGTTCAGATAATAAACTTTTCCGGATGACTTATCTCCTTTCGCTGTTTCATCTCCGCCTGATGTGCTTCCACATCCTGCAAGCATTCCGCCTGCCATTGAAGCTGCAAGTACAAGTGCAAGAATCTTTTTCTTCTTCATAATAGAATCCTCCTTTTATTACTACTTGTCTTTGTTTTTCTTGATAGTGTTATTATAATAAAAAGTGCCAAAATAAGATATAATAAAATTCCAAGAAACATAACACTATTTCAAGATTATTGTAATTTTTGAAAATTTTGTGTATGATACAAGAGTTCATAAAGAGTCAAATCGGAAAGGATGTGTCTGTTTTTATGCTATCAGACACGACAGGATAGAAAAAGATGGATCGTACGATCAACTATCAGATAACAGAAGAAGCGGACGGCCTGCGTATCGAGCAGTTCCTGCGTCACCAGGGCTACTCCTACCAGAACATCACTCAGTTAAAAAAGATGCCGGAAAGCATTTTAAAAAACGGAGTCTGGGAATATATGCGTTCACTACTTGCTACTGGAGATATTCTCACAGTACATATTCAGGAAAATGAAAGTTCACCGAATATTCCTCCTGTCGAACTGCCGCTTAGCATTATATATGAAGACGAAGATATCCTTGTTGTCAACAAACCTGCCGGAATGCCGATCCATCCATCACTGAATAATTATGAGAATTCTCTGGCAAATGGACTAATGTGGTATTATACAGAGCAGGGAAAGCCTTTTATCTTCCGCTGCACGAACCGCCTGGACCGTGACACTTCAGGACTGACTGTCATTGCCAAGCACCTGATCAGTTCCAGCATCCTATCTTCCATGGGCGCACGACACGAGATCAAGCGTGAATATCTCGCGATCGTCCGTGGCAGTGTAACACCTCCATCCGGCACGATTGATGCACCACTCGCCCGCACCGGCAGTTCCATGATTGAGCGAAAAGTAGACTTCAAGCATGGAGAGCGTGCAGTCACACATTATAAAGTTGTAGAAGAAAAAAACGGGCACAGCCTTGTCTCTCTTATCTTAGAGACCGGCCGTACCCATCAGATCCGTGTCCATATGCAATATTTAGGATTCCCACTTGTCGGTGATTATCTATATAATCTGGATATGGAATACATCCACCGCCAGGCATTACATTCCTGGAAGCTCTCCTTTATTCATCCGATCACAAAGGAGCCGATGGAATTCACAGCGGAATTACCGAAAGATATGAAGAAGATTCTTATTTAAAGAACACTATGCGCGAAAACACTCCCCACCACAAATCAGGGAGTGTTTTTCTATCTATTCTTATACACTAAGCTTCTTATCTGCCATCCATCCACTAAGTAAAAATACCGCTACACAGATTATAATGTAGTATACAAGATATCCGACGCCAAAGAATGAATTTCCTGCTACTTCTACATTCGGAAGTACATTGCTAATCAGATTATAAATCTTTTCTATTATAAATATAATCACAAAGAAAGCTACGATTGAGATTCCTCCTGCATATTTTGAATCCCTTAAAATAGTTCGAGAAACGATTACCGCAAGATAACCAACCATCACAACCTCTGTCCATCCGACAAAGATGCAGAGAAGATTCCAGACAATCTGTGCGATCAGCTGCCCTTCGCCTGACACTCGTATAAAACTATCTCTTATGATCGCAAATACATTTCCAAGTTCTCCGACATACTGGATCGTCCCTACAAAACAAAGCAGTCCGGCAATCGCATAAAGTACAAACACGAAAAACATCTGTGCGATCGCTACAACAAATTTTGCTCCAAGAATTTCCCATACGGATTTCGGAGTCATCCAGATCATATAGCTTTGCTTTGTTTTCAAATCTCTGTTCAGAATCAGAATACTCTCAATTCCCATATAGAACACTACAAAATACGATCCGACTAATAAAAGCGTTGCACTGATTCCCATCAATGCATCCTTTTCAACCAGCATACCTCCAAGAAATGTAAGCACACAGACAGCTAAAGCTACCATAACAATCATTCTCGAAGTCCGCTGTTTCTTCCATTCATATTTCATTAATTTTCCCATCGATACTCCCTCCTTACATCTTCTGCAGATAAAGCTCTGCAAGTGAATTTCCGGTCGTCATTCTCTCTGTCTCAACATTTACGACATCTACAAGATGTCCATCTTTTATAAAAATCGCATCCTCAATAAAGCTTTCCACTTCTTCGATCAGATGTGTGGAAATCACCATTGTACGGTTCTCGTCCGCCTCTTCCAGAATCAGGGCAATGATCTCTTCTCTTGCCTTATAATCCACTCCGTTCAAAGGCTCATCTAACAGAATCAGATCTGCTTTTCTCGCCAATGTTGCTGCCGCTTTCAGCTTGGCATTCATTCCGCTTGACATTGCAGATGCTTTCATCTCTTCATTCAAGCCCAGGCGTTCAATTGTTTTTCTAAACTGCTCTCTGTCAAAATCCTCAAAGAAATCTGCATAATATTCTTCTACATCTTTTACCTTCATATAGCTATAGAAAAATGGTTCCGTAGACATATATGCGATGGACGCTTTGTCATAATAACTAAGCTGATGTCCCTCAAATAAGATTTCGCCTTCTGTCGGCTTTGTCAGCCCTGCCGCCATCTTCATCAGAGTTGTCTTACCACTTCCATTTTCTCCAAGAAGACCATAAATCGTCCCTTTCTTCAAGTTCAATGTAAGTCCTTTAACCGCTTCTTTATTTCCAAATTTCTTCGTGATATTTCTGTACTCTAACATCATTTCTACTCCTCCTCATAATCGGCGATCTGTTCGATGATCTCACCTTTCTGAAATCCAAGATCATGCATCTCATGTACAAAATTCTTCAACAACTCTTCCGCCATCTCTTTCTTCACATTATCAAACATATGCTCCTCCTCCGACACAAATGTCCCGATTCCACGCTTCGTGTAACAATATCCTGCCATCTCCATCTCCCGGTAGATTCTCGCCGCTGTATTCTGATTCACTTTATACAAAACTGCAAGCTCCCTGTTCGATGGCATCTTCTCACCCGGTTTCAACTCGCCCTTTACCATCTTTTTCTTAAGCTCGTTGATCACCTGAAGATAGATTGGACTTCCTGAATTATATTCCATGTGATTCCTCCATTTATCTTTTTTGCATTTACTGTATCAGTGCTATAGTTAGATAGTACACTAGGTTTTTAGTTTTGTCAATATAAATATAGACATTTTTCTCTTTGATTGATGGTTATTCTGACGACAGCCAGTTTGATTGTTTTAATTTTGAATTATACACATAAAAAATAGACGTCCTTGCTTTGGCCAGCAGACGTCTATTTTTAATACTTTGCTACTATGATTTACTCAATCTGCCAGTCAATCGGCTCAATCCCATTCTTCTCCAGAAATGCATTTGTCTGACTAAATGGCCTGCTTCCAAAGAAACCTCTGTAAGCAGCCAGCGGGCTTGGATGCGGTGCTTCCAGAATAAGATGCTTTGGATTCGTAAGCATTCTCTTCTTCCTCTGTGCAGGAGCTCCCCACAGAATAAAGACAATCGGTCTATCCTGGCTGTTCAGTGCCAGAATCGCTGCATCTGTGAATTCTTCCCATCCGATTCCTCTGTGAGAGTTCGCCTGATGTGCTCGTACTGTCAGCACAGTGTTCAACATTAACACACCCTGCTTGGCCCATTTTGTCAGGCATCCATGATTTGGAATCGTGCATCCAAGATCATCATGCAGTTCTTTATAGATATTCACAAGTGACGGCGGGATATCCACACCTTTCTGCACGGAAAAGCTTAATCCATGTGCCTGACCGTTATTATGATAAGGATCCTGTCCAAGGATCACAACCTTCACATCCTTCAGCGGAGTCAGATGAAATGCATTGAAAATATCCTGTGCCGGTGGAAAAATCAGTTTTGTCCTGTATTCCTCATTTACCGTCTCAAATAATTTCCTATAATAAGGCTTAGAAAACTCACCTTTTAATGCCTCATACCAGTCTCCGTTCAAACCACTCATAGTTCCTACTCTCCTCTTCTTTCTGCTTAACCATTCTCTACAGTCTGACAGAAATTCCTTCGTTTCTCAAATACTCTTTTACTTCTTTGATTTCCAGCTCTTTATAATGGAATAAAGATGCTGCCAATGCTGCATCTGCACCACCGTCTGTCAGTGCCTCTTTAAAATGCTCCAACGTTCCGGCTCCACCGGACGCGATTACAGGAATCGATACACTATCTGCAATTGCCCGTGTCAGTTCCAGATCATATCCAGCCTTCGTTCCGTCACCGTCCATACTTGTCAGAAGAATCTCACCTGCGCCAAGGGACTCTACTTTCTTCGCCCACTCAACCGCATCGATTCCAACATCCAGGCGACCACCATTCTTATAGATATTCCACCCTGTTCCGTCTACTCTTTTCTTTGCATCAATCGCCACTACTACACATTGGCTTCCAAACTTCTCTGCCGCTTCACGGATTAGCTCCGGTCTGTTGATTGCAGAAGAATTGATTGAAATCTTATCCGCACCTTCTCTTAACAATGCACGGAAATCATCAACTGTCCGGATTCCTCCGCCGACAGTAAACGGAATAAACACACATTCCGCAACCTTTCGTACCATATCAACAACTGTTCCTCTATCATCTGAAGAAGCTGTGATATCCAGAAATACAAGTTCATCAGCTCCTGCCTTATCATATGCCTTTGCAATCTCCACCGGGTCTCCGGCATCCTGAAGATCAACAAAATTCACACCTTTTACAACACGTCCGGCATTCACATCCAGACATGGGATAATTCTTTTTGTAAACATTCTCGCACTCCTCCTACAGCTCTACAAAGTTTTTCAGAATCTTCAGTCCTACATCACTGCTCTTCTCCGGATGGAACTGGCATGCGAAAATATTGTCCTTCTCAACAGACGCATGGATATGTGTTGTATACTCTGTTGATGCCTTGACAATCTGTTCCTCTTCTGCTTTCAGATAATAAGAATGTACAAAATATACATAAGAATTCTCAGCGATTCCCTTAAAAAGTCTTCCATCATTCTCTAAATGAAGGGAATTCCATCCCATATGGGGAATCTTATATCCTTCTTTATCAGGTATCCTTAAGATCTCACCCTTTAGAATTCCAAGTCCTTCTACACCCGGAGCCTCATCGCTGTGCTCAAATAAAAGCTGCAATCCAAGGCAAATTCCAAGAAATGGTGTTCCCTTTTCTGTAACCTCGCGGATTACTTCATCAAGCCCTGACTGTTTTAATTTCTCCATAGCATCTCCAAATGCACCGACACCCGGAAGAATCACTTTATCTGCATGAAGGATCTCATCTCTGTCCGCTGTAACTATAACATCCTGTCCAAGTGCAAGCAATGCTTTCTCAACACTGCGGATATTACCGGCATCATAATCAATTATTGCTATCATTAGCCTACCTCTTATCTGTAATCTAGTATCTATTATCTAGTATCTATTTTCTATACTTTACCACACTTTGCGTCGAGTTCAAACCAAAATTCGACTCCATTGTCATAATTTTTCACGCCGTACCCCTGATGGAAAGATTCCATGATTGCCTTAACGATTGAAAGTCCAATCCCATTTCCACCATATTCACGTGTATGTGCTTTATCCACTTTATAAAATTTATCCCACAGTTTTGGTACATCTTCTTCTGGAATCGGTTTTCCACTATTAAAGACGGAAACACATACTTTTCCATCCATTGAAACGATCTTCACTTCGATCCGCTTCTCATTTCCGACATGATGAATCGCATTCGTAAGATAATTCCGTACAACCTGTTCTGTCTTAAACTCATCTGCCCAGACATAAGCTGTCTCATCAGCAATAAAATCTACATTCGCATTAACCTGTTGGATCAGAATATCACAACTTGCAATAACACCTTTCACAAGCTTCACAATATCAAACCGTTCAAATTCCACTTCATCTGTACCGAATTCCAACTGATTCAGTGTCAGCAGATTCTTGACCATCCGGTTCATCTTTCCTGCTTCATCAATAATGACATCACAGTAAAACTCTGTACTTTCCGGGTCGTCATTGATTCCTTCTTTTAACCCTTCGGCATATCCCTGGATCAATGCGATCGGCGTCTTCAGCTCATGGGAAACATTTCCAAGAAATTCATTTCTCATATTTTCAAGTTTCTCTTTCTGCTCAATGTCCTGCTGCAGCTGATTATTCGCAGTCTTCAATTCAGATATTGTCTTTTCCAGCTGATCTGACATTTTATTAAAATTCTCGCCCAGAACACCAATCTCATTCTTTCCGCCGCTCGTATACTTCGCATCAAAATTCAGATTTGCCATATCTTCGGAAAGTCTTGCCAGTTCCAACACTGGTTTTGTAATCCTTCGTGAAAAAATCCATACAAGGATTCCTCCAAAGAACATTCCGAAAATTCCAAGATAAATCAGAAACTGATTGGCAAGATTGGCACTTTCACGAATACTGTCCAATGGGCTTCGCATTGTGACAAACACACTATCACTTAAATACCCCCACATTTCCAGATAATCCGTACCGCTCTGTGGATCCTGGATTTTACGAACCACATAATCATCCGAATGCTTGAGAATCTTTTCCTGATCATCATCTTTCAGGAAGAAAATACGGAGCATCTGTTTGTACAGGAAACCTTCTTCCTTTACATTTGTAAATACAACCTTTCCATCGTCAGAAATATCCATCGCGCAGACATCAATATTCGTTTTTTCAAGTTCCGCCACAAGTTTCTTCTGCACTGCCTCATTTCCAAGATTTCCATTGTTCACTGCTTCACTCATTTCCTCATACATCTCAATCAGATCTTTCTGCTTATGAGACATATAATATCGTCCAAGAAACCCCGTATTAACAATGAAAACTAACATCAGAACAAACACTAGAAGTCCAACAAAAATAGCTGTCATCTGTCCGCTCAACGTATATTTCAGTTCTCTTTTTGCTTTCTTCATCTGATTTATTTCTCCGTGCTCTGAACTTCAAACTTATATCCCATGCCCCAGATTGTTTTGATATATTCGCCCTTATCGCCTAATTTACTTCTCAGTTTCTTCACATGTGTATCAATTGTTCTTGCATCACCAAAATAATCATAATTCCATACATTATTCAATATTTTCTCTCTGGAAAGCGCAATTCCCTGATTTTCTATAAAATAGGTCAACAATTCGAATTCTTTATAACTAAGTTCAACCGGTGTTCCATCAATCTTCACGATATGTGCTGACTTATCAATCGTAATACCGCCTGCCTCCAGCGAATCATTGCCGACCGCTCCCAAAGTTCTGCGAAGGATCGCATTTACTCTTGCCACAAGAATCTTTGGACTGAATGGCTTGGAAATGTATTCGTCCACACCAAGTTCAAATCCCTGCAGCTCATCTCTCTCCTCAGAACGCGCTGTCAGCATAATGATTGGCACTTTAGAAGTCTCTCGAACCTCACGGCACACCTGCCAGCCATCCATTTTCGGCATCATTACATCTAAAATAATCAGGGCAATGTCTTTATCTTCGTAAAAAAGATCCATTGCTTCCATTCCATCTCCGGCTTCTAATACTATATACCCTTCTCTTGTAAGGAAATCCTTCACAAGTTTTCTCATTCTGCTCTCGTCATCCACAACTAATATTTTCGCTCTTTCCATTTTCTTTTCTCCTAACTTATATTTGGGTGTACCAGATTACTTCTACATTTAATTACCTTTTAATATACCAAATAGTTTTGTCAATATTGTGAACAACAAAACGGTCAGTCTATAAATGTGTGTCAAAACTTCATTTACAGACTGACCGTCTCTTCTTTTATTCAAGAATGCCTCCGGCAGGATTATTCAAACTCATAGTTAGAAAAACATTCATTTGCCTCTTCTTCATCCTGTCCATTCACAACTACACGCATTGGCAGTCCCAGCTTAATAGACATTAACCCCATAAGGGATTTACCATCGATGATATAATTTCTGTTTGCCATATCAGTTACATCAACGTCTGATTTTAATTTCTGACAAGTGTTGCAAAATGTCATGATCTGCCCTGCTGACATAAACTTCACTTTCTTTTCTACCATGTTTTTTACCTCCATCTGTCTATCGAGTACAAGTAATAATAAAAGCCAACACAGAAATCTGCACAATGCCTGAATGCAGATTACTGTAATTTCAAACATACTTGACCAGTATATACCACTTATTCCGGAGGTGCAAGTGAATTTTCGATTTTTTTCGACATATTGTCTACCTTTTTTGATATAAAGTTCTCACCCGGAGAATCTTGACAGCCACTACTGTCACTTTTATAATAATTGATGGCTTATTATTACTGCTTTCCGCCAGAAAGCAGCAATTCAATCATGACAGTAGGTACTACACACGAAAATGAGGTGATATCTATGAAACACAAATTTCAAATTTCTGAATCTATCCGGCTTGGAGCAATCCTTGCACTTTCCGGTGGATTCATGGATGCTTACTCTTATATGGAGCGTGGAGAAGTATTTGCCAATGCACAGACTGGAAACATGCTTCTCTTTGGGGTACATCTCTCTCAGGGAGACTTCCAGAACACACTGAAATACCTTTTCCCTGTACTCGCCTTTGCACTTGGAATCGCTCTTGCTGAAGTTGTCCGGGCTAAGGCAGGAAATCTGCTTCACTGGAGACAGATTTCTGTTCTGGCAGAAGCACTGATCCTGATCGCAGTCAGTTTCTTCCCAACAGCATTGAATCTTCCGGCCAATGCGTTAACTTCTTTTGCCTGTGGAATTCAGGTTGAAAGTTTTCGCAAGATTCATGGCAAAGGAATCGCAACTACAATGTGCATCGGTAATCTGCGCAGTGGAACAGAGAACCTGCACCACTATTTCCATACAAAAGAACGACATTTTCTGGATACAAGTCTTCTGTATTACGGAATCATTGCCTGCTTTATTGTCGGCGCAGTGATCGGTAATGCAGCAGTCCAGCTGTTCCAGACAAAGGCAATTCTTGGCTGTTCCTTCTTGTTATTAATTTCATTCTTTATGATGTTTATTGATTGGGAAAAGAAAGAAAAGGAGCTTGCACTTTAATGTGCGGCTTCTTTTTTCATACTGGTTTTCAGATAGAAAAAATCCCGAAAGTGCAATGTTGATCAGCACTTCCGGGGAAAAAATTTACTGCGGATGACAGGACTTGAACCTGCACGTCGTAAACACCAGAACCTAAATCTGGCGCGTCTGCCAATTCCGCCACATCCGCATATTTCTTATTCAATTATTGATTAAGAAAAAAATAGAACAAGCAATTTGCTTGTTCCAGTGAGCGTGCGGGGATTCGAACCCCGGACAACTTGATTAAAAGTCAAGTGCTCTACCACCTGAGCTACACGCCCTTATTCATTTTTATTTCTTTCCTGCTAGCAGGATAACTGGGCTAGCTGGATTCGAACCAGCGAATGCAGGAGTCAAAGTCCTGTGCCTTACCGCTTGGCGATAGCCCATCGAAGACTTCATATCTGACACTGCACGGCCAGTTGGAATATTTAAAGAAAAAGGTGGATAGCCGGACTCGAACCGGCGATATCCAGAACCACAATCTGGCGCGCTAACCAACTGCACCATACCCACCATAAAACGAGCCTGGGGGGATTCGAACCCTCGACCTACGGCTTAGAAGGCCGTTGCTCTATCCAGCTGAGCTACAGACTCATTTCTCTTAATGAGAACCTCTCGTTTTCAAACGAGAAGCGGGTGATGGGAATCGAACCCACGTATCCAGCTTGGAAGGCTGGTGTTCTACCATTGAACTACACCCGCAGGATGATCGGGGTGACAGGATTCGAACCTGCGACCTCCTGGTCCCAAACCAGGCGCTCTAGCCAAGCTGAGCCACACCCCGATATCAGTTTTATTTCCTTGCCCCTGCGGCTTTGTGTTTCTTTCGTATCTCCCGCAGCGACAAGATATATTATATGGCATGTTTCTCAGAAAGTCAACAGGTTTTTTAAAGTTTTTTTACTTTTTTACGACTGTTTTTTTACCTGTTTTTCGCAAGAAGAGTGTGCAAATTATTTCTTTTGTTTTAGTTTTCTGATAATTAAAACAATTATAGATATTTTTGCTCAAAACTCAATTTTCCGTCCCCATTGACTTCCATGATCATATAGCTGCCTCGTCTTCCCTCCTGACGTGGAAAAGATAGACTTCCCGGGTTTAAAATTGTCATTCCATTCTTCTGAAGAAAGAAAGGACGATGTGTATGACCAAACATTACGAGATCCGCTCCTCTTGATCTGCCCTCTTCTATGATAGTTTCCATCCCCATGGACACATAATAATAATGTCCATGGGTAATAAATGCATGATAAGGCCCAATCTCAAACTCCTCTTCTCTCGGAAGTTCTGTAAAAAAGTCGTTATTTCCTCTTATAATATGCTTCTCACACTCTACGACAGCCTCCAGATAGTCTTCTCCACCTTCTACATCTCCAAGATGGATAAACATATCAATTTTCCCAGCCTCTTCTAATGCGCGGTCCAGTGCCTGGTGTCTTCCGTGTGTATCACTGACAATCAGAATTTTCATGCTTCTTCCTCGTTCAATTTCTCTTCCAGCAGGATTTTTATTGCTCGAAGTGCTTTTCCTCTGTGGCTCAATTTATTTTTCTGCTCCGGTGTCATCTCCGCTGTTGTACATCCGAATTCCGGAACATAGAAAATCGGATCATAACCGAATCCATTCGCACCGACAATCTCGTGTCCAATTTGTCCTTCAATCGTCTCACGGACTACGCTTGTTGTTCCATCCGGAAATACTGCTGCAACCGCACAGACAAATCTTGCGGTACGCTCATCGTCCGGAACCCCTTCCAGTCTGTCCAGAAGGATTCTGTTCTTTATATCATAAGAAGTATCCTCTCCGGCAAATCTCGCAGAATAAATTCCAGGTGCCTTATCCAGATAGTCAATCTCAAGACCTGAATCATCTGCAAGAACAATATCGTTGACCAGCACTCGTGATACAGCTCTTGCCTTGATCTCTGCATTTTCTTCAAAGCTCATTCCGTCTTCTACGATTTCTTCATCGACTCCTGCCTCACGCATCGATACGATCTCCATACCAAGATCAGCAAGAATCATCCGGATCTCTTTCATCTTATTTTCATTTCCTGTTGCAAATACAATTCTTCTCTTCATTTTGCTTTCTACCTTCTATTCTTTTTCACCAACAATCTGGTACAGCGTTTCTTATTTCTTCGGTCTCGGTGGCTTTGGTCCCTGGAACTGATAGAAATATGTTTTCAGCATACCATTATAAATCTTACGGTTCTTATCTGCTTTTCTTCCGAAATAACGTTCTGCGTCTTCATAACTTGTGATCATGTATGCAGACCAACTGTCAAGTTTCCTAAAGCTCTCGCCAAATTCACGATATAAACCAGGAAGTGCCTCTTTCTCCTCAAGACGCTCTCCATACGGCGGGTTTGTTATAATAAATCCATATTTCTTCGGATGACTCAGTGCACTGACCGGTCTCTCCTGGAAATGGATCAGATGATCCACACCTGCATTCTCTGCATTCTGTCTTGCCATCCGCACAACATCCCCATCAATATCATATCCCTGGATATCCGTCTCAATCTGATCATCGATCAGATCATTCGCCTCATCAATGGCCTCATACCAGAGTTTCTTATCAATCAGATTCGCCCAGCTCTCAGCCGTAAAAGAACGATTCATTCCCGGTGCAATATTTGCTGCCATCATTGCTGCCTCAATTGGAAATGTTCCACTTCCGCAAAACGGATCCACTAAGATACGCTCTTTTCTCCACGGTGTCAGCATGATCAGTGCTGCTGCCAGTGTCTCAGAAATCGGTGCTTTGCCGGCTGACGGACGGTATCCTCTCTTATGAAGAGAATCTCCCGATGTATCGATTCCGATCGTAACGATATCCTTCATCAAAAATACTCTCAGTGGATAAGAAGCTCCATCTTCCTGAAACCACTGTACATGATATCTGCTTCTAAGACGATCTACCATCGCTTTCTTCATAATTGACTGAATGTCCGAAGGGCTGAACAGCTTACTCTTTACCGATGAAGCTTTCGCCACCCAGAACTTCCCGTTCTTCGGTATATAATTCTCCCACGGAATTGCTTTTGTCTTCTCAAACAATTCATCAAAGGTAACTGCTTTAAAACTTCCTGCCTTGAGCAGAACACGTTCTGCTGTACGGAGAAATACATTCGCTCTGCACGCTGCATCTGCTCCTCCGTAAAAGGTAACTCTTCCATCTTCCACCTGTGCGATCTCATATCCCAGATCCTGAATCTCCCTTTTTAATACTGATTCAAGACCGAAATGACACGGCGCAATCCATTCCATTCTTTCCATATCTACCTCATATTATCTTTATGTACTTATTAATTACTGTTAACTGATTCTTATTTTACAGTATCATAATTTTACTATAAATGAAAGGCAGAGTAAAGTGCGATTGCCTTTCTTCTCTGCCTTGTTACTGTTTATAAGAATCTTATTCGTTACTGCTCACAGTATCTGTTAATATCTGTCTGACTCATCATAATCATCTTTTCCGCCATAGCAGTCATCTGCATTTTTGGAATTGCAGTTTGTGCTGTTCTTACTCTGATTTGAATAAGAATTTTTACTGGAATTCTTATTCGAACCTGAATTAGATGTTGAATTTCTGTTCTTACTCTGATTTTCTTCCTTCGATGAATAGAATCCATTCTGAGAATTTTTACTTGTGTTGCTATAATTTTTTGCCATGATACTTCCTCCTTATTTGGTGTTACTGTTCTTATTAACTGACAGTAACTATTTAGTACAATCTTTATTATCCCAAACGGAGGTCTTTTTATGCATTTTGTTTCAACCATATTTTGAATATTTTGCTTGCTTTTTCCAAATGCATATATTATACTGATTCATGTAGAAAGATTATTTTCTACAACCCCTTATTAATTATTTATACTCCCCTCAAAAGACCGATGGCTCCCCCATCGGTCTTTTACTTTTCTTTTTTCTAATATCGTCGGTTCCCACCGATCAGTCTGATCACGATCATAATGATCAGAAGAGGAACAAGAACCGGTGCCAGAAAACTTATGATTCCTGTTATAACAGACACAACTACTACGACTACAAATACAACTGCAAGAATCAGCAAAGCCTTCTTCCACCAGGTATCTAATCTGAACTCATGATAGGAACCATAAGAATGCTCTGTTCCATATTCATCCTTCTGTCCATAACCAGTATAGCTGTTCTGTGCCTGCGTTGTCTGGTTGTACGAATTATTGAATGGACTCCTGTTCTCATAAACCACTTCTTCGTCTGTTCCATCACTTGCGTCCACAATGGTTTTCGCAATTGCCCACGGATCTCCGAGCAGTTCCAAGACCTCCTGCTCGCTCTTTCCTTTTCTCATTTCTTCTATAATATAATCATCATAAAACTTAAGATGATCCTGAATTGTTGCGGCATCAAGCTTTCCATTCAAAGCCTCCTGTAATTTTCGGATAAATTCCTGTCTTGTCATACTCAACTGTTACCTCCTGTTCCGAAGGTTACTGTTCACACGATGTGCGACCAGCAACGCATCTCGCCATTTTAAATCGCCTTTGGCGATGGGGCGAGATGCATTCAAGTCAAAACACGCATCCTCCGTGTCAATCAGCGGAGTGATTGACACGGGAGTGAACAGTAACTTCCGAAGTTTTCTTTAGATGTAGAATACCACACTGCCATTCTTTTTTAAACCGTTATTTTCCACTACATCTGTCGTTCATAATTTGTTCATTTATCATTTAAAAATCTTTCATCTTCTTATCACTTTTTCTTCATTTCTCTCACATATACTATAAGCATCAAAGGAAAAAACAAAAAACTTTGAATAAACTTTTTCATAATACATGCCGGGAACCAGTAAATGGTTACCCGGCATCCTCCCTTTTATGGAGACTTTTTTCTTATTCCGGAACAACCGGATCATTTATCACTTCTTGTTTCGTTTCCTGTTGTATTTCCTCTTCTACAGATTTTTCCACAGTTTCCTCTGTTTGCTGTTCTGTCGTTTGCTCTGTTTCTTCCTTGTTTTCCCCGTTATTCTCTTCTTTCGTCGTTTCTTCTATCTTCTTTTCACATGCTTTGACCGATTCCAGAATCTCCTGAACCCGTTCTTCCATCTCTTTCTTCCATTTCATATCTTCCAATGCTTTTTTTCTGTCCTGTTCAGTTTTACTATGTTCTTCTGGTATTACTTTTACATCGTCTGCTTTCTGAGCTTGCACTGCCGTTTCACTTTTTCCAACTGTATTGTTGCTTTCTCTTCCCCGGCTCATCCCAATTCCGGCTGCCGCAATTACTGCCCCGGCAGCAAATAAAAGAACCGCCAGTTTGACATTCCGAAGTTTTACTTTCTGTTCCAAATTCCATTCCTCGCGTTCCTCCGGAAGATCACGTATCACCTGGCTGATCTTATCATAATGCCGTCTTCCGCCACCGGTACAACGTTCAATGATTCGCTCCAATCTGCGTTCTTCACTTCTGCTAAGTTCCGGGATCTGCTCTGTATATGCCAGTAAAAACTGCAAAATTTTACCATATCCAAACAAATCTACGGAACAATTTTTCCTGCTGCCTGACGCTGTCGGGCGGATAAAATGACTTCTCACCGCTTTCTGCTGCATCTTCTTCATAACAAATTCATTTTCCTGTGCATCCGGATTTAAAAGCAACAGTTCTCCTTCTTCTGTCACAACAATACTATACGGCGTCAGACAACGATAATTCTGCCCACGTCTCGACTGCTGATACTTTCTTATTTCTCCGGCAATTTGTCGGAACCATTCAAATAACACCGCTTTATCCAACTGTGTATTATCCCGCAGATAATAAATCAAAAGTTCTCCCTGCAGGCAATCGATACTTGGCTGGCATTCGGTTCCTTTTTCCACGAAGCGAAGTACTTCATACATTTTTTCCATATTTAATTCTACTGCAATCTGTCATCTAAACGTGTGCGGCCCCACACCGCACACGATACAATACCTGTCCAATTGAAAATTATCAGAATCTGATACGAACTACTCTTCAGAATCTTTCCTGATTCTTCAGTCAGAACGACTGAAGTGTGACTCTCATATTAATTGAATTCTTCCAGTCTGTCAAGAGCTGCGGCAACAACTTTATCCATGTCATAATATTTATAATCACCCAGTCGTCCGCCAAAGATTACATTTTCTTCCTTTTCTGCAAGCTTCTTATATTCTTCAAACAATGCATTATTCTTCTCATCATTTACCGGATAGTATGGTTCCATGCCAACACTCCATTCTGATGAATACTCTCTGGAAATAACCGTCTTCTCCTGCTTGCCAAACTCAAAATGCTTATGCTCGATAATTCTTGTATACGGAACTTCACGCTCTGTGTAATTGACAACAGCATTTCCCTGATAGTTCTCACAATCAAGAACTTCTGTCTCAAATCTGACAGAACGATACTCCAATGCTCCCAGCTGATATCCAAAATATTCATCGATCATTCCTGTAAAAATAATCTTCTCTGCAATCTCCGGATTCTCTTTTCTGAATTCAAAGAAATCAATCCCTGTGCGAACTTCTGTTCCTTCCAGCATCTTCTCAACGATTGCTGTATAACCGCCAACCGGAATTCCCTGATATCTGTCATTGAAATAGTTATTATCGTAAACAAAGCGGAATGGCAGACGTTTGATAATAAATGCCGGAAGTTCTGTACACTTTCTTCCCCACTGTTTCTCTGTATAACCCTTGATCAGTTTCTCATAGATATCTCTTCCGCCAAGAAAGAGTGCCTGTTCCTCCAGATTTTGTGGATCTGTGATTCCTGTCTCTTTGCGCTGTTTTTCAATAATCTCTTTTGCTTCCTGTGGTGTGCGGATATTCCACATCTTACTAAATGTATTCATATTAAATGGCAGGTTATAAAGTTCATCTTTATAAACTGCTACCGGTGAATTGATGTAATTATTAAATTCCGCGAACTGATTCATGTAATCCCATATCTTTTTATCAGACGTATGGAAAATATGTGCACCATATTTATGTACATGGATTCCTTCTATGTCCTCACAGTAAATATTTCCTGCAATATGATCTCTTCGGTCAATCACAAGACATTTCTTCCCTTTTTTCTTTAATTCATGTGCCATGACAGCTCCATAAAGACCTGCTCCGACAATCAGATAATCGTATTCTTTCATTTACTCCTTCTTTCCGCAGAACGATTGTCCTGATCCGGTAAAATCCAAAGATCAACCTTTCTGCCTTCTTTCTTTTCATATTACGGTATGCTTATGATAACACATTTTCTAATAAATTTGAATCTCTATCAAAAATACGGTATACTTAACAGCAAAAGGAGGATGAATTATGCTTATAAAAAATGGTTTTCTAATTGATCCTGCATCTGATACAGAACGTCTTGTCGACCTTCGCATCACAGACGGTCTGATCCAGACACTCGCAGATGCCGGAACTCTGACACCTGAAAATGGAGAGGCTGAGCTTGATGCTGCAGGACTTATGATTTCTCCAGGACTTGTTGACACACACATTCATTTCCGTGATCCCGGATTTACTTATAAAGAAGATCTCCATACCGGATCTCTTGCAGCTGCTGCCGGTGGATTTACTTCCGTGATCTGTATGGCAAATACTTCACCGGTCATCGATTCTGTTCCGGTTCTCAAAGAACTGATGGAACGGGAGGCTTTGGAAGACATCCATATTTTCCAGGCTGCTGCTGTCTCCTGCGGACTCAAGGGTGAAGAGATGACTTCTATGAAGGAACTTGCCGCTGCCGGTGCCTGTGGATTCACAGATGACGGAATTCCTCTTAAGAACGCTGCATTTCTCTATAAGGCCATGGAAGAGGCGAAGGCACTTGACCTTCCGATCAGTCTTCATGAAGAAGATCCTGCATTTATTGAAACAAACGGAATCAACCACGGACCTGTATCTGATGCGCTGGGCATCTACGGATCTCCTTCGATTGCTGAAGAATCTCTTGTTGCCAGAGATTGTCTGCTGGCGCTTCGTTCCGGTGCACAGGTCGTGATCCAGCATATCAGCTCCGGACAGTCCGTTGAACTGGTACGTACCTTTAAAGCTATGGGAGCAAATCTGCATGCAGAGGCAACTCCGCATCATTTCACTTTAACAGATGAAGCTGTATTAAAATACGGCGCACTTGCCAAGATGAACCCACCGCTTCGTACAGAAAATGACCGCCTTGCTATCATCGAAGGTCTCAAAGACGGTACGATCGATCTGATTGCTACAGACCACGCGCCACACAGTACGGAAGAGAAATCCCGTCCTATCACACAAACACCAAGCGGTATTATTGGTCTTGAGACTTCCCTTGCTCTCGGAATCACTTCCCTTGTACGTCCGGGACACCTGACATTAAGCCAGCTGATTGAGAAGATGACGATCAATCCTGCCAGCCTGTATCACCTTCCGTGCGGTTCTGTCGCAGAAGGAAAATCAGCTGATCTTGTACTGTTTGATCCGAATGAGAAATGGACTCCTGAGACTTATGCTTCTAAGTCTTCTAATTCTCCATTTACCGGATGGGAATTGTATGGAAAAGTAAAATATACAATCTGTGATGGAAAGATTGTATACAAGGATTAATCCAAGAGGTCCCCTGCAGAATCTTTCATTTCTGCAGGGGACCTCTTCTTCGCTCATTAATCCTCGATCGCTGTTACTGTATAATCTTTGTCTTCGACTGTCTTTTTCAGCACTTCATTACTGATTTCAGAATTCAGTGTCACAACTGCTGTTCCGGCCTCATGGCTGACTTCTGCTGTATCAACCTGCTCAAGTGCCTCGAGAGCTTTCTTTACAGCTGCCTCACAGTGTCCGCACATCATTCCTTCGATTTTCATTGTCTTTGTCATCTTTGTCTCCTCCTTGTTTTCTGACTCATTTTTGTCTGCTAAGACAATATCTGAAACAGTATTTTCTGCTGTTTCTACCTTTTTCATCTTTCTTTTTCTGTCTTTGCTGGCATCGTACATTTTAAACAGATTCAGTCTCAATGCATTTGTTACTACACAGAAACTGGACAGGCTCATTGCCGCCGCTCCGAACATCGGATTTAATTTCCAACCAAAGACTGGGATCCAGATTCCTGCTGCCAGTGGAATTCCTATCGCATTATAGAAAAATGCCCAGAACAGATTCTCATGAATGTTGCGCAATGTTGCACGGCTCATACGGATTGCCGCCGGCACGTCACTTAACCGGCTCTTCATCAGCACAACATCCGCTGCATCGATTGCAATATCTGTCCCCGCTCCAATGGCAATTCCCATATCTGCCCTGGTCAGTGCCGGTGCGTCATTGATACCGTCACCTACCATCGCAACCTTTCCTTTTTCTTTCAGCTTGCGGATCACCTGTTCTTTTCCTTCCGGAAGAACACCTGCGATCACTTCATCCACACCTGCCTGCTCACCAATTGCCTTCGCTGTGCGCTCATTATCTCCGGTCAGCATAACAACATGGATTCCCATATTCTGAAGTTCTTTCACTGCCTGTGGACTATCTTCCTTGATCACATCCGCAACTGCGATCATGCCAAGGAACTGCTCATTCCTTCCAAAGAACAGCGGTGTCTTTCCTTGCTGTGCCAACCGTTCCGCCTGTTCTTTTATGCTGGCAGAAATCTTCATTTTGTCAGAAATGAATTTAAAATTGCCTCCGTACAGCCAGTCCTCTCCAAGTTTTCCTGACAGACCATTTCCCGGAACTGCCTGAAACTGTGTGATTTCACTTTTCTGCTCTGCTTCCCCATTTTCTTCTGCCTTTACAAGAATTGCCCGGGCAAGCGGATGCTCACTTTTCTTCTCCAATGCATTTGCAAAAAATAATAATTCATGTTCTGTCATTCCGTCCGCAGGGAGCAGATCTGTCACCTTCGGTTCTCCACTTGTGATTGTTCCTGTCTTATCCAGTGCGACAATCTCCGTCTTTCCTGTCTCTTCCAGCGAAACAGCTGTCTTAAACATGATTCCATTCTTCGCGCCCATTCCATTTCCAACCATAATTGCAACCGGAGTGGCCAGACCTAATGCACACGGGCAGCTGATTACCAGAACAGAAATTCCCCTTGCAAGTGCAAAACCAACAGACTCTCCGACAAGCAGCCATACGATCATTGTGACAACTGCAATGGAAATAACTGCCGGAACAAATACTCCTGAAACTTTATCTGCCACTTTGGCAATTGGCGCTTTTGTTGCTGCCGCATCACTTACCATCTGAATAATCTGTGATAATGTCGTATCCTCGCCAACTCTTGTCGCCTCGCAGCGCAGAAAACCTGACTGATTCATTGTAGCCGCAGACACTTTATCCCCTTCTGCTTTATCTACCGGTATACTCTCTCCGGTCAGTGCAGCTTCATTTACTGCACTGTTTCCTTCCAGAACAATTCCATCCACCGGAATATTCTCCCCCGGTCTTACAACAAACTGATCTCCTCTTCTCACCTGATCGATGGAAACTTCCTGTTCTTTTCCATCGCGCAGGAGCGTTGCTGTCTTTGGTGCCAGCTTCATGAGACTCTTTAATGCATCTGTTGTCTTTCCCTTTGAATGCGCTTCAAGCATCTTTCCGACTGTGATCAACGTTAAAATCATTGCTGCTGATTCAAAATAAAATTCATGCATCAGCTCCATCACATGATCCATATCGCCTGCCGTCTGCGCTGCTGTCATAGCGAATAATGCATACACGCTATATCCATAAGATGCACCTGCACCAAGTGCAACCAGCGTATCCATATTTGGTGCTCTATGGATCATGCCTTTCCATCCACTGATAAAAAACTTCTGATTGATCACCATAACGATTGTCGTTAACAGCAGCTGTGCCAGCCCCATTGCCACATGATTACCTTCCATAAATACCGGAAGCGGCCAACCCCACATCATGTGTCCCATTGACAGATACATGAGCGGAATCAAAAAACACAAAGAAGCGATCAGACGCCTTTTCATCTTCGGTGTCTCCCTGTCTTTCAACGCATCTTCCGCACAGTTCTGCTCACTTTGATTCATCCCATGCCCTTCATTCTTTGCAGATTTCAACGTTGCCCCATATCCAGCTTCCTCAACAGCCGCAATGACCGCATCTACTGTTGCTGTGCCTTCCACTCCCATGGAATTCGTCAGAAGACTGACTGAACAGTTCTCAACTCCGGGGACTTTCCCAACTGCCTTCTCAACACGGGCACTGCAGGCTGCACAACTCATTCCCGTCACATTATATTGTTCCATCTTACTCCTCCTTCAAGTTGTGATCCGGACTTTTTGTGCCGGATTTCTCTTCAGATCTTTTATCGCATCAATTTCTGAAGTGTCGTCACGAGCTCGTCAATCGTTTCATCTTTTCCATCCCGGATATCATCTGCCACACATGTCCGGATATGGTTTGCCAAAAGCACTTTATTGAAACTATTCAGAGCCGCATTCACCGCAGATACCTGAATCAGAATATCCGGGCAATACGCGCCTTCTTCAACCATCCTTCGAACTCCTCTGACTTGTCCTTCAATTCTACTCAGACGATTCATCAGATCTTTATATTCTTTTTCCGGGCGGTCCTTTGTCTTGTGACAACATCCCGGACAGACTTTCTTTTCTTCCATTGTATTCCTCCTGTCATATAACCCCCTGGGGGTATATTTTCTAATTATTAATATATACCCCCTACAGGTATATTTCAAGTGCTTTTTAACAAAAAGTTACTGTTCATGCTACGTGCGGTTGCTGCTTACACTATATGCGGCCGACAACAACAAAGAAGCTGTCATGGAACATTTCACAATTGTATCTATGTTCCATGCAGCTTCTCTGCAATCCATTATTATGTTCGTTATTATATTTCCTGACAAATCTGTCTTATTCTACACTCTTGAGTGATTCAACCATGTTAATCTTCTTTAACTTAAAATACATCACTCCATTGACAAACAAAGAAAAGGCCACTGTCAGAAGAAAGGCATACAGGAAACTTGGTGGATCGATATTTCGTCCAAACATAACCGAATCAATCTCCACTGTCTCAACAATAAAGCGATGCAGAATTTTTCCGATCAACAATCCCGCCAGTGCCCCAATCAAGGTCAGCAGGATATTCTCTCTGTAAACATAAGAAGAAACTTCCTTGTCATAAAATCCAAGTACCTTTAATGTTGCCAGTTCTCTCTTGCGCTCTGTAATGTTAATATTATTCAGATTATACAGCACTACAAATGCCAGCATTCCTGCTGAAATAATCAATACAATAATCACAATGTCCAGACTCTCCAACATATGATCCACCTGCTTTTTCAGGCTTGTCGTATAGCTGATGCTAAGTGTTCCATCACACTTCATTACATTTTCGCCGACATCCTTTGCCTCCTCTGTTGTACGGTCCTGAGTTCTATAATAAATTGAATTATAGGCCGGAGCCTCACCGAATGTCTTTTCATAGACTTCAGATGTCATATAGAGATAATGTCCCATATAGTTCTCACAAATTGCGCTGATCAAGACTGTTTTCTCTCCATCATCTGTATCAATCGTTAATTTATCACCGACATTGACTTCCAGCAGTTTCGCTACTTTTTCAGTCAGGATTGCTCCTTTATCATCCAATGAATAAATTTCTTTTGTCTTCCGATCCCGAATCACGACAAACTTTTTGAATGCTTCCACATCTTTTGGTACATCTAAATAAACTTCCTGAGAAGACTCTCCTGAACTGACTTCAATATTTTTCAAAAGATTTTCTGCAGTCACTGATACCTTCTTATCCGTATCCAGTTCTTTCTGAACCTCAATTCTCTCTTCTTCTGTCACATCTTCCTTTAAAATAACGTCTCCATCATAAAGCTGAATCTGTTCGTATTGAAGCGGAACGATTGCTGAAATAGAATCTTTTAATCCAAAACCAAACAACATCATGCCCATACAGCCGCCAATTCCAAATACTGTCATGAAGAAGCGTTTTTTATACCGCACCAGATTACGTACGGTCGATTTCCATGTAAAATTCAGATTTTTCCAGATAAACGGAACTCGTTCCAGAAATACTCGTTTTCCCTGTTTTGGTGTCGGCGGGCGCATCAATTCTGCTGCCTGCTCTCGTAATTCTTTCATACAGGAGAATAGTGTTGCGATTACTGTACATGCAAGTGCCGCTGCACATGCTGTTACAGCATAATACAAATTATACGGGATCACAACATCATACATATGACGATACAAGATCTTATATGCAGTGATAATGATATATGGAATTATCTTTTCTCCAATCAGAATTCCGAAAACACCACCGGTTAATGTCGCAAGGATCGCATACCAGAGATATTTTCCAACAATTGAAGCATTTCCATATCCGAGAGCCTTCAAAGTACCGATCTGCGTTCTCTCCTCCTCTACCATTCGTGTCATTGTTGTCAGACTGATCAATGCTGCAACAAGGAAGAAAATGAGTGGGAACACTTTACCGATTGCCCGCATACGGTCTGCATTATCTCCGTATCCACTGTATTCTGTCAGATTGTTCCGATCATAAACATACCACTTTGGCTTTTCAAGATCATCAATCTTCTGCTGTGCTTTCGCAAGCTCTTCTCTTGCTTCTGTAATCTGCCGCTCTCCATCTTCAATCTTCTTCTGAGCTTCTATACGACCTTCCTCATACACTGCCCAACCGTCTTCCAGCTCCTTTGTTCCGCTGCTTAACTGCTGCTGTGCCTCCTCAATCTTCTTCTGTCCCTCACTGATCTGCTGCCATCCGCTGTCAATCTGCTGCTGACCGGATGTAATCTGCGCCTTTGCCTGATCTATCTGCCGACTTGCGGTAAGGATTGCAGCGTCCCCCTGTGTCAACACATCCGTCAGTTTCTGTATATTATCCTGCAATACCGGAATACCTTCTTCAATCTGAGCTATCCCGGCTTCAACTGCTGGAAGCCCTTCGTTGATCTGCGTCAATCCGGCTTCGATCTTTGTCTGGTTTTTCTGAATCTCCGCTTCGGCAGCTTTCGCCTTCAGTTCCATTTTATCCAGATTTGCTTTCAATTCAGTCAACTTCTCTTCCATTGCTGTTTTTTCAGCTTCCAACTGTTCTAACTGAGCCTTTAATTCCGGATCTTCTTCTCCTGCTTCCTGCTTCCGGTCGTATTCTTCTTTCAGTGCCTCATAGTTCTGTAGAAGAAGTTCATACTGTGTGTTTAGTTCTTCATAAGACTTTTTCAACGGCTGATAAATCTGCTGATACGCAGACTGATAGTCTTCTGCCTGTTGCTGCAATTCTTCCTTTGCTTTCAGAAGCTCGTCTTTCTTTTGCTGCATCTGTGTCTGTTGCGCTAAAAGTTCTTGTCTCTGATCTTCCAGACTTTCTTCCTGCTCTTTCAGTTGTGCCAGCTGATTTCTTAATGTTGTAAGTGCAATCTGTTTTTCGCTAAGTTCCTGTGCACCCTGCTCAACTTGTGCTTTGGACTGATCCAGCTCTTTTTGTTTTGATATCAGAAGATTTCTCGACTGCTCCAGTTCAAGCTTCGAAGCTGCCAGCTGATTTCTTCCTCGTTCAAGTTCTTTCTGCGCTGCATCAAGTTTCTCTCTTGCACTTGCAAGTTCTTCTTCCGCCTCTTTTTTTCCATCCGCCAGATCCTGCTCTGCCTGAGCTAACTCATCTTGTGCTTCATCCACTTTTTCCTGCGCTGTCGAAGTAATCTCATCATATCTGGCCTGTTCTCTTTCCGCTTTAATTGCCTGAACCTTTTTCAGCACAGAATCCACGTGTTCTTCATATTCTTTCGTAAATGCAGTCGCTTCCTTTGCACCTTCAACCTGCACTGTAATCTCTGTATACACATCTAATGAAAATGCTTTCTCCGGAACGCAAAGAAAGGCACTGACACTTCCATTTCCAATTGTTGTACTGCCTCTGTGAAATGCAATATACTCCGGACTGCTGACCGTACCAACAATGGTAAATGTATCTGTCTTAAGTGTATCTTCCAAAGAATCCGAAGTCCCACTCGATAATGTGATCTTATCCCTAATCTTCAGATTCTTTCCATCCAGATAATCTGCATCTATTACACATTCATTTTCCTTTTCCGGAAGCCTGCCATCTTCTAACTGAACTTGATTCATCTTATCCTGGAGCGCCATAACATGAACTGCTACCTGGTTTCCCCGAATCGTACAAAGTACATCTGTTGCATAGCTTCCTTCTGCATCCAATACACCATCCACAGCACGAATTGCATCCAGATCATCTTTTGTCAGTCCCATTGTACTCATTACCTGAATATCCATCAGGTTCTTCTCATCGAAATATGCATCTCCTGAATATCTCATATCCGGCTCTGATGCACGGATTCCGGAAAAGAATGCACATCCTATCGCAACAATAAAGAAAATGGATAAAAAACGTCCAAGGCTATGACGGATCTCCATATAAAAGTTTTTTCGTAATGCTTTCTTCATCCACATCCCCTACCATTCAATTTCATCAATCGAAGTCGGATTCTCATTAGATTCTATTCTTGCTACCTGTCCATTTTTTATATGAATCAATCGATCTGCCATCGGCGCAAGTGCCTGATTATGTGTAATGATAATAACTGTCATTCCCTTTTCTCTACACATATTCTGAAGTAATTTCAAAATTGATTTTCCTGTATTGTAATCCAATGCACCTGTTGGCTCATCACAAAGCAAAAGCTTTGGGTTCTTCGCTAATGCTCTCGCGATTGAAACTCGCTGCTGCTCACCGCCGGAAAGCTGTGCCGGAAAATTATTCTTCCGTTCCCCCAGACCAACTTCCTCCAAAACTGCCTGTGCATCCAACGGATCCTTACTGATCTGCAATGCAAGCTCAACATTTTCCAATGCGGTCAGATTCGGCACAAGATTATAAAACTGAAAAACAAATCCGATGTCATCTCTGCGGTATCCTGTCAGCTGTTTGGAATTATAAGCTGTAATATCTTTTCCATCTACATACAGCTTCCCGCTTGTTGCCGTATCCATTCCGCCGAGAATATTAAGCACAGTTGTCTTACCTGCACCACTTGGTCCAACGATTACAACAAGTTCTCCCTGCTCAATCGAAAAGCTGATGTGATCCACTGCATGAATCTCAACTTCACCCATTTTATAAGTTTTCGTGATATCCTGCACTTTAACGAATTCCTTCATCTACATTCTCCTGACTCTTTTTCTCTTCTTCTGCATCTCTCCTGGCAAGCAGTCTGTTGCTCTTTTCTTCGATTCTCTACAGGCGCAGTTTCTCCCACTCTTCTCCTGCACCAAATGTTTCATGAAAACGTTCCGGAAGCGGTGTATCCTGGAATAATTTCTTCTGATACTGTACGATCAAACTCGCAGCTAACGGCACTGCACCTGAATATTGCCGTTTCAAAACCTTACAATATTTCTGACATAACGGATCTGGCTTTACACTCATCACTATGTCATGCAATGAATCGTATTTCCCCACTGCCTTCATCCCAAGAAACAACGCTTTTCGCTTTCCAGATGTCGGTGCCAGAAACAGCTTATGATAAAAAACCATCCCTTTTAATGCCTTATAGATCTGCTCGGCTGTTACATCTTTGAAAAATGGTGCGATCACTTCCGCATACTCCATCTTCGGCTGAATGTGCTTTGCTGTCAGATAGCGCAAAGGATCATGATAATCTTCCGTCAGCATCATTCGATCCAGTTCCATCTCAATCTCATTGTGTGAAACTCTTCCGACCTGCATAATTTTTTCAACATAAGGATGGCATTCACTGTCTAAAGCAAAATGACAGATAAATCCATAAATATATGCACGCGCCGCTGCCGGATCTTTTGCTTTCTCAATCACTTCAACAGCATGATGGAAAAACTCATCGGCAAATTGTTCATGAAGTGTATGCCCCTGTTCATTCACCGGATCTTTCTTTAATGCATTATAATAAAATAAAATATCCGGTCCATGTAACCCAATATCAAACAACTCTCTATGCGCTTCTATAGAATTCTGAAGGGGTCTTGGAAGTGCGCTGAGCACCTCTTTTCCGAATTTATAATGTGCGTATGTTGTTGGCATAAGAAACCTCTCCTTTTTCCGAATTTTCTTGTTAAGATTTATAATTACTCATATTATTATATTAACACATTCTTCCCTGTCTGACAGTAATTATCTTTATAAAAAATATGTGAAATGACATTAAAAATGCTAAATTTTTACTGCTTTTTCACTTCTTTTAACGCAATAATCACTTGACATTTATATTTCTTTTTACTATATTAGTATGTACAGCACACAAGAGAATGTGTCTGTTACAGTAGAGAGTATTTATTACTCTACCCTGATCAGGGCTTGTACTGGTTTCGACAGGGATCTCGAAGATGGAGAAGCTATCCGTAGGCTGATGCGTTAAATCGCAAACTTAAAATTAAACGCTAACGATAATTTCGAATTAGCTGCAGCCTAAATGCTGCATGTCAGCCCTGAAGCACTCACACTTTAGGAATCTGGCACCGACTATGTGAGAAACGATGACGGCAAAGCTTTGAGCTGTCAGGCGTATTATGAAGCTACTGAACCCGTAAGGATGTTAGTTTTCGTACGGCAGAGGGAATGTCAAATAACTGACTATGATAGTAGAAGTACATGGGACAGGTTTTTGGACGCGGGTTCGATTCCCGCCAGGTCCACTTTTTAATGAAAAGTGTGAAGACTTTAAAATAACGGCATTGTATCTCGTAAGATGAGATTCAATGCCGTTATTTTTTGAATAATATCCTTGCCTCCAAATGGAATGCATAAAACAAAAAACTCTGAGATTCTTGCAAATATTAACTTCACAAAAATCTCAGAGAAAAAATAATGCCGCAGACCGGAATCGAACCGGTACGGGTATCACTACCCACGGGATTTTAAGTCCCGGGCGTCTGCCAGTTCCGCCACTGCGGCATTCCTCAAAATGCTTTCGCATCTTGAACGACCCAGAAGAGACTCGAACTCTCGACCTCCGCCGTGACAGGGCGGCGCTCTAACCAACTGAGCCACTGGGCCAAATATTTAATTGTCAGCTCGCTGCCCCTTACTACTTCCAAGCAGTCTAGCTAAATGGACCTTCGGGGACTCGAACCCAGGACCGACCGGTTATGAGCCGGTTGCTCTAACCAACTGAGCTAAAGGTCCAATTGATTATTTCTGTTCCTAAGAACAAGCCGATGATCGGACTCGAACCGATAACCTGCTGATTACAAATCAGCTGCTCTGCCAATTGAGCCACATCGGCATAAATGACCCCGACGGGAATCGAACCCGTGTTACCGCCGTGAAAGGGCGATGTCTT
>NZ_JAJCME010000129.1:0-251 GCF_020560115.1 Mediterraneibacter sp. 210702-DFI.5.30 | reverse complement strand
CCATCGGCGTGTACCTGATCACCTATGTGCTGACCAGCCTGGGTGCCTTCGGTGTGATCACGTTGATGTCCTCGCCGTACAAGGGCCGTGACGCTGACGCACTGTACGAGTACCGCGGCCTGTTCTGGCGTCGTCCGTACCTGACAGCGGTGATGACCGTGATGATGCTGTCGCTGGCGGGCATCCCGCTGACGGCCGGCTTTATCGGCAAGTTCTACATCATCGCTACGGGCGTTGAAGCTCACCAATGG
>NZ_JAJCME010000128.1:0-251 GCF_020560115.1 Mediterraneibacter sp. 210702-DFI.5.30 | reverse complement strand
CCGATATTACGGTCTTGGTCGTTGCTGCCGATGACGGGGTTATGCCACAGACGGTTGAAGCCATCAACCACGCCAAGGCTGCCCACACGCCAATCATCGTTGCCGTTAACAAGGTCGACAAGCCAGGTGCCAATCCAAACCGCGTGATCGAAGAATTGGCTCAATACGAGCTGATTCCTGAAGACTGGGGTGGCGACACGATCTTCGTCAACATCTCAGCTAAGTTTGGCAAGAACATCGATGAACTGCTC
>NZ_JAJCME010000127.1:0-251 GCF_020560115.1 Mediterraneibacter sp. 210702-DFI.5.30 | reverse complement strand
CAACTATGGAGTCTTACATATCTATGGACTGATTCCATCGGCACTGCAAAAGGTCAATGAAACACAGACGGCTTTAGCCAATGCCAATAAAGACGTTGAAACGCAAAAAAACAGGCTGAGCAAGGCAGAGAAAGAATTAAACGATGCTGTCGATGCCTTGAACAAAGCACAGGATGCCTTAGAGAAAGCCAACCTGTTAATGGCGATTGAAGCCGTTGCCAAGGATACAACCCAGACATCATCTTCGCAAA
>NZ_JAJCME010000126.1:0-252 GCF_020560115.1 Mediterraneibacter sp. 210702-DFI.5.30 | reverse complement strand
ATAAATCGACTGTGCATCATCACCCACGCAGAACAGGCTCACTTTGTCTTTAAGGGGCTCAAGCAAGGCCCACTGCAAAGGATTGGTGTCCTGCATTTCATCAACCAACATGTGTTTGCAGAGCGATGCCACATAGTCGGCTAAACCTTCTGACTGATCGAGTGCTGAAGCCACGATCGCAAGAATATCGTCATAATCTAAAAAACTACGGGCACGCTTGCGTGTCTCGTACTCTTTCATGATTTCCGCAAT
>NZ_JAJCME010000125.1:0-252 GCF_020560115.1 Mediterraneibacter sp. 210702-DFI.5.30 | reverse complement strand
AACAAAACATCAACTGGCAAAACTAAGTCTTAAAAAAACCGCCTGGAAATATTTCCAAGCGGTTTTTTTCTGATCAGCGTAATTGATTGCCCAGAGCTTTTAAACCGTCATCATTAATGGCTGCGTCCATTCTGTCGATCCAGACCAGATGACCATCAAAAAGCCGATTGCTGAGGCCTTGCGCTGCTGTGCGGTTCTGCCGATCACGGGCACCGCAGAAAACGGTCGTGGGACATTGAACGTGCATCAGCT
>NZ_JAJCME010000124.1:0-252 GCF_020560115.1 Mediterraneibacter sp. 210702-DFI.5.30 | reverse complement strand
GGTTTTGCCGCACTGGCGGAAAACCCGGAGCGAATCGCCGATCAGGTGGCGCGGCGCTGTAATACGCGTGGCTGGGAACAGTGGATTGTTCCGCTGACCGGCTGGCTGACCTCGTTGCTGACACAGCCGCTGGCGTTGCCGGGCGGAGAGAGTTTCACGCTGGCCGCACTGCCGCCCTATCAGGTGGAAATGGAGTTCTGGTTCTCACTGTCGCAGGTGTCCACGCGGCGTCTTGATACTGTCGTTCAGCAC
>NZ_JAJCME010000123.1:0-252 GCF_020560115.1 Mediterraneibacter sp. 210702-DFI.5.30 | reverse complement strand
GGCAGCGTTGGTCGAAGTGGTGATTACCTCCATTCTTATGGGGATGATCATGGCGCTGACTGACGACGGTAACGGTGTGCCTAAAGGTCCGTTGGCACCACTGCTGATTGGTATTCTGGTTGCTGTTATCGGCGCATCCACCGGTCCGCTCACCGGATTTGCGATGAATCCGGCGCGTGATTTTGGCCCTAAATTGTTTACCTGGATGGCCGGGTGGGGAGATGTTGCGATGACCGGTGGGCGTGATATCCC
>NZ_JAJCME010000122.1:0-252 GCF_020560115.1 Mediterraneibacter sp. 210702-DFI.5.30 | reverse complement strand
TTAAGGAGGAATCATCATGGCAGTCAATGCACGCAACGGTTTATTGAAGTTAACGTCACGCTGGAACAACGAGGCAGTCCTCAATCCAAAAGAGATTTTAATTATGCCTAGCCGAAAATCCCGTGACTTTAGTCATGGGATGGATAGGCTCACTCAACGTCCATTTGGACACTTTTTCTCTTGGAGTGCATTGTATTTTTGATTGTTGATATAGTTTTCCACTACATCTTTACTCATATTGCCAAGCGTGCT
>NZ_JAJCME010000121.1:0-253 GCF_020560115.1 Mediterraneibacter sp. 210702-DFI.5.30 | reverse complement strand
GACGATTGCAGCCTATGGTCATACTCATCAATTAGCCGTTGAGTTTAATCAAGGAACGCTTTATTTAAATCCGGGCAGCATCAGTCAGCCGCGTGGACAGTATCAAAATATTGGCGGAACCTTGGCGATTGTGACGGCTGACTCAAATAAGCTTGATGTTCAGTACTATGATCGCAGGATGCAGCCGATTAATGATCTGCACTTTGTCTTTTTACGTCAATAGACGATCATCTTGATTTGGAATAACAGTCGC
>NZ_JAJCME010000120.1:0-253 GCF_020560115.1 Mediterraneibacter sp. 210702-DFI.5.30 | reverse complement strand
CAAACGAGCGCGAAAAAACACAGTGGCAAGGCCAAACAAGCAGCAAAGAAGAAACCGGCTAAAACTAAGAAGCATCATGCTTTTGACAATCTGATTCAGCAAAAGCTCAAACTGAATCTGCATGGTCAAAAAGTCGGCGTCGCGATTGGCAATGGTCAAAACGGTGAGATGCTCAAAGAAGTCGTGAAAAGCTACCATGGGAATCCCAAGCTCATCGACGCCTTCTCTGGCAAACGCAAGACGCTGCGCAAAC
>NZ_JAJCME010000012.1:0-89074 GCF_020560115.1 Mediterraneibacter sp. 210702-DFI.5.30 | reverse complement strand
TTTAATTGTCAATGTTTTTTATATATTTCATGCAATTCAGAATATTCTGAAAAATCAGCATCTGCGTTTCCAAATGCTACGAATATTGCATGCTTACTTATTTGCCACAAACAGCGCACTCAACAATGCAATTCCAACGATTTCAACCACTGCTCCAACTACATTGATTACACGCATTCTTTTCTTGGATAATATTTTTCCAAAAAGTACAAAAAGTAATGTCCCCAATACACCACCAAGTGTATTTCCAAGTAAATCTGTAATATCACTTACTCCAATTGAAAATATCCACTGTATAATCTCAAAGCTCAAACTTATTAGAAATGATGCACCAATCCCCTCCCACCATTTTCTTTCTCCAAAAAATGCAGTAAAATATACTCCTGCCGGAACGAAAACAAGTATATTATATACCACTTCTTTTATATGCATTATAGGCTTAACGCTTGTTTCATAATGAAAAGGAATCAAATTTAATTGTCTCAAATGTGGGATTTCTTCTATAGCAAATGCAAATTTAAACAGCACAAGCCAAGTTAGCAAAAGAAGATATACTCCAAATACGATACATGATATCACTTTGGTTCTATGATTTTCCCATTGTTTTTCTTTTACCATTTTCCCTTAAACACCTTTCTCATATATGCTTTATCGTTTCTTATAAAAGAATAATAGCAGGCTTTTCTTAATCAAAGCCTGCTATTATCCTTAAGTATTCTTGAACTTCTTGTAATCCAGAAGAATGTTGCTACAAAGATAATACCTTTTACAATGGATGTTGATGAAACTGCACACCAGATTCCATTAAGTCCGAGTGCTGTTCTACAAAGGAGAATTGCCAATGGAATTCTCGCTCCTGTAAATATAATTGAAATCACACTGCACAGATGTGTCTTTCCAAGTCCGGACAATGCCCCAACCGTCATAAGCTCTACGCACATAAATGCTTCACTGAGTCCTACGATTATAAGGTAATCCACTGCGATTTCAATTGCTGTTGCTTCATGGAAAAAAATTCTTGCGATTGGTTTTGGAACAAATACAAATATTGCTGTAATTATCAATCCCCAAATACCAACTGTCCATAAAGATGCTCTGTATCCCTTCTTGACACGATCCATCTTGTTGGCTCCATAATTCTGTCCAACAAATGCATTCAGCGCCGCAGCGAATCCATCCGCCGTATTCCATGAGAGCGATTCAATCTGACCACCGACTCTCTGTACTGCAACTGCCTCAGCACCAAAGACGGATACCATACGTGCAAGTACCATTGAGATTACACAATAAGCCATTCCCTGAAGTGCTGTCGGAATTCCGATCTTGCAGATTCCACTTACATATTCCATCGGAATTCTTGCAAACAGACGAATTCCTTTTAATACATTATCCTTCTTCTGCACAAAGATTCCGATAATCATCACACTCATTACAATTCCCTGCGCTGTTACAGTCGCAATCGCTGCACCTGCCACACCTAATTCAGGAAGTGGCCCCGGTCCAAGGATCAGTACCGGATCCAGAATCATATTGATTACCAGGCCGATCAGATTCGCAATAAATGGAGTCTTTGAATCTCCCTGTGCAGTATAAATACCTGTCAACGTAAATGTCAGAAATGAAAATACGATCAAACCACAGGCAATTCTTGTATAAGAAAATGCAGCCGCAATTGCTTCTGCATCATCCAACTGAAAGAAGCCGATCAGTCGATGTAAAAAAAGCAATACAATTGCCGCATATACTAATCCCATCAATGTAGCTAACTGTACTGCGGTCTGCGCATATTTATTCGCCTCGTCTCTGTTTCCTTTTCCAATATGCTGCGCCACTTGAACCTGTCCACCCATTCGAGCCATAGATGCCAACCCCTGTGACAGCCAGGTGTACATTCCTCCGACACCAACTCCGGCAACTGCCTTCGAACCAAGCAGACCGATCCACGCCATATCTGTAAGATTATACAATGTCCCTAAAAATGACGATGCCATAATCGGTATCGCCAGCTTTGTCAAGGTCTTTAGAATAGGACCCTTTGTTAAATTTCCTTCCATCTCTTCCTCACATACCATAATTTCTACTATCAACTTATTCTACTGTGCATTCAATAGCATCTCTATAGACAGACTACTATATAATGGTATTTTTTGCAATCCTTTCTTGTGATGGCAAATTCCAAAACGAAAAACGGAGTGAACAGTAACAAAACGGAGAAATCCTGGTCGGGGATTTCTCCGTTTTTCCTATATTATAGAGATGATACGATTTACTCGATTGCTTCTGTCTCGATTACGAATTTCACGCTTCCTTCCATTCCGCTGTCTTTTCCACTGAATGTTGTATAAGTACAATCATCCGATGTAAGTGCATCGAAACGGTCAAGTACATCACCGAGTTCGTCTTCTACTGTGCTCTTTAATTTGCTTGTTCCTTCACGGTCGAACTTCTCCATACCGTCTGCGAGTTCTCTTGCTCCTGACTGAAGAGTTGCTGCACCTTCACGAAGGGCTGCGCTGTTCAGTGAAAGTTTTGCCGCTCCGGATGACATCTGGCTTCCCAATGTATTCAGTCCGCTTGCCAGCTGGTTTGTTCCGCTCTGAAGTGTCTGAACTCCTGCTACCAGTGTTGAACTGTTAGCTTTCAGTTTGTTGGCTCCTGCTAAAAGTGCATCATTATTTGCACTCAGCTGTGAGAATCCGCCGTTCAGTTCAAGAATTCCTGTAACTGCTGCCGGGAACTGTGCCTGTACAGACTCATTTAATGTTCCGAGATTAGATGAGAAGGATCCGATTGCTGCATTCAATCCCTGCATTCCTGCGTTCAACTGATCTACTGATGCGGCCAGCTGTCCAAGTGCCTCTGTCGGAAGCTGTGACTTCATAGCTGTAATAGACTCTAACTTCTCTTTCATTTCCGGTAATTGAGCATTCAGATCATTTGCAGTCTTTTTAAATGTTTCCATAGATGCTGCAATCTCTCCCATTTCCTTCTGAATTGGAGTTGTGTCAATTGACGGAAGTGACACTGACACTTCACTTGCCTTCTCCAGTCCAAGCAGTCCATCCGCTGCATTTGATGCCGCATTCAGCTTATCAATTGCTGCTTGAAGATCTGCCTTTGCTGTCTCATCTGTTGTCTGATCTTTCTTTGTCTGTAATTCACTGATTGCTGAATTGATAGTTGCTTTGCTGCTTGTTGCTGCACTCTGCGCTGCATCTACTTTATTATTGTAATCTGCAATCTTCGCATTCAAATCATCTACTGCACTCTGACAAGTTGTGTCCAAAGTAGCAAGCTGCTGATTAATTGCTCCAAGCTGCTGACTCAGACTCTGTAAATTACCCGCTATATTCTGAACCGGTACTGCAATTCCATCATTCAATGCTGTTTCAAGCTGCTCTGTCTGCTCGATCATTTCATTTCCGGTTGTAAGCATGTTTTCAACCTGACCCAAAAGTGCCTGCACTTCCTGGCTTCCAAGGGATGCCTTAAGCTGTGCTGTACCTGCTGCCAATTGTCTTGACGCTGACTGAATATCTTCTGTCGCACTACCTTCTCCATCAATTGCTGCATTCAGCTGACTGATCGCTCCCTGTACTGTTTTCAGTCCGCTGCTGAGCTGGCTCAGTTTCGCGGCACCTGCTGCCAGCTGCTGTTCACCGCCAATATAAGCTGTAACTCCGTCAGCCAGTGCATTTGTTCCGTCTGTATAATCCTGCACGCCTTTGACTACTTTATTGACACCATTCACATACTCTGTCACGCTTCCGTTCAGTTCTCCATTGCTTCCAAGGTACTTCTGAATTGCATCATTCAAAGTATCCGCACCTTCTGTATAGCTGTTGACACCGTCTGCAAGTGTTCCGGCTCCGTCTGCAAGTGTGTCAGATCCACTTACTAACTGAAGCGCTGCATCTTCCAGTTCATCTAAGGAACTCTTCAGTGAATCAACATCTACGATATTATCAAAATCAATGTCATCAAGAAGATCGGTAAGTGCCACTGTAAATGTAGAAGACATTGTGAAATCTGTCACATCAGCTTCCACGCAGAGACTTTCCGGGATTGTCAGATCTTCTGTTTTGCTTTCGTCCAGATTCAAACTTTCTTTCATGCCAGGCATTCCGAATCCGACTACGATATTCTTGCTTCCATCAGAAATAACTTTTCCGTTATCAATCGTAACATTGCTAAATGTTTCATTCGGAAGGATCATTCCCGTCATCATAACAAATGGTGTGTAAACTTCTTCTTGTTTTCCATCTACGCTGACTGTTTTCTTCTCTTTATTTGTATAATCCACCTGAATCTTCAGATGTCCGCTTTTTCCTTTCAGATCTGCCGGTTTGATTTCTTTTCCGTCTAGATAGTAAGTAAACTTTACAGAAACCGGAAGATCCTGATCTGTTGTTCCCTGATAATAAATATCTTCACCGTCTGTATTCCATGTCAATGTATCTCCGGATGCTTTGAATGTTTCATCACCTTTTACATTCTTAATATCTTTCAGAGTACTTGCATCTGTCAGACTTCCTGATACACTGCCTGAATTCTTCAGCCAGTTAGATACTGTTACTTCATCAATTGTTCCTGTTGCGTCTGCATTTACATAAACTGTCTCTTCCTTATAAACTGCATCTGCGTCAGAACTTGTTCCTGCAGCAAAGACCGGCACAGCGCCCATCATTACTGACATTCCAACGGCAAGAGAAGTTGTGAGTCCACGTTTGATTTTTCTGTTTTTGTTCATGATTCTTACATCCTTTCTACTTTTTTCCACCGAGGAATCCGATGGACGTCTTACATATTACTTTGTCAAATATCATAAACATCGCCGGCAATATCAGGATTACAACAACCATACTGATAATCGCGCCTCGCGCAAGCAAAGTGCAAATAGAACCGATCATTTCAACCTGTGAGTAGCAGGCTACTCCAAATGTTGCCGCGAAGAAACTTAATCCGCTGCTGATAATTGACGGCATACTGGTTTTATGGGCAATACTGATTGCTTCCATCTTATCTCGTCCACGCTGACGCTCTTTCTGATAGCGGGTCGTCATTAGAATTGCATAATCTACAGTTGCTCCCAACTGAATTGCTCCGATTACTATACTTGCAACAAATGGAAGGCTTGTTCCCTGATAAAACGGGATTGCCATATTAACCATAATTGCAAATTCAATAACTGCCACCAATATGATTGGCAGTGATATTGATTTGAAGATAATCATAATAATGATAAATATCGCTGCAATTGAAAGTGCATTTACATTTACCAGATCTACATTGGTTACATCCTCCAAGTCTTTCATCAAAGGAGCTTCTCCAATTACCATCGCATTTTTATCATAAGATTTTACAATCTTATCGATCGATGCAATCTGTGTATTGACTTCCTCTGTTGCCGATTCATATTCCGAGCATACAAATGCAAGCTCGTAATCATCGCTTTGCAGCATTTCTTTGATATCATTTGGTATCATAGAGTCCGGCACTGCCGGTCCGATCAGCGAATCCATACTGATCGTCCACTTGACACCCTTCACAGAATCAATCTCATCGAACATTTTCGACTTCTGTTTTGCATCCATACTTCTATCTAACATAACCATATGAATATTACTCATATCAAAGTCTTTCTTAAGTTCTGTATTCGCCACATTACTGTCCAGTGTGGACGGGAGTGAATCTGCAATGTTGTAGTAAATCTTTGTGTGATTATTTCCATAAATAGCCGGGAATAAAAGTACCAGGAAAACAACGATCCATACTTTATAGTGCTTTGTAATAAAAGCTGATGGCTTATCCATGTTGCTGAGCAACAGTTTATGTTTTGTCTTCTCAATTGGTTTATCAAATACAAGAACCAGAGAAGGTAAAACTGTTACGCAACAGATCACACCGATCAATACGCCTTTTGCCATAACGATACCAAGATCTCGGCCAAGTGCAAATGTCATAACGCACAACGCTACGAATCCGGCTACTGTCGTAACAGAGCTTCCTGCCACAGACTTAAATGTATTGGAAATCGCATGTCCCATGGCACGTTCTTTCTCTCCCGGAAAACGCTTCTTGTTTTCCTCGTAGCTGTTCAAGAGGAAAATGGAATAATCCATTGTCACACCCAGCTGCAATACCGCAGTCAATGCCTTTGTGATATACGAAGTCTCTCCAAAGAAAATGTTGCTTCCAAGATTGTAGAGAATCGCAAGCCCAATACTGATCAGAAATAAGATCGGTACTACGAAAGATCCGCTTGTCAGTTCAAGTACGACCAGACTTAAAAGTGCTGCAATCACCACATAAACCGGAAGTTCTTTAAGTGCCAGATTCTTAATATCTGTAACAACTCCTGTCATACCGCTGATAAAGCACTGATCATTCGCCAGCTTTCTCATCTGTCCGACAGCATCCATAGCTTCATCAGAAGATGTTGTATTATCAAACAATACAAGCATCATCGTGGCATCGCCTTTGAAAAACGCCTCCTTTAAATCCTTTGGGATCATCTCCACCGGAAGACTGATATCAGCTACATCGTCATACCAGAGTACATCTTTTACATGCGGTACTTCACTGAACTGATCTTCAAGCTTCTGAACATCCTTCATGTCCATGTTCTCTACCACAACCATGGAGAAAGCGCCCATTCCATACTCATCCACCAGAATATCCTGACCCTTTACTGTCTCCAGATGCTCCGGCAGATAACTGAGCAAATCATAGTTTACACGTGTCTTTGCCATCCCGATGACCGACGGGATAATCAGAAGAAATCCGATGATCAACATCAGAACTCTGTGTTTGGCAATCCATTTGCCAACTTTAACCATTTGTATCATCTCCTATACTGTCTCACTACTCAAGTCTCTTATAGTATAGCGCGAAATGACTATTAGTCAATATTTTTTTGTTAAAAAATGAAAAATGGTCATTTTTATTGACTTTTGGGAATTTTGTGCCATACTAGTAAAAAGACAATAGGAATTTTTCACAGAATGTATTTTTATGAAAACCTCTTATTGGCAAAGTTTGTATTATATATTACAATCACTAAAGACACACAAAGGAGGTCATTGAGATTATGGGAAAAGTAGATGATAATAAAAAACAGAAAATGAATACACTGCTCCAGACTGCATTTGACCTGTTCACCGGAAAAGGCTTTGCCAAAACAACTGTATCCGACATCGTGAATCAGGCCGGTCTGGCAAAGGGGACATTCTATCTTTATTTCAAAGACAAGTATGATTTAAGAGATAAATTGATCGCATACAAAGCCTGTCAGCTTTTTGATGATGCACACAAGCAGCTTGAAGGGACTGAGATTAATTCTTTAGAAGAAGAGATTCTTTTTTTAACAGACTATATTATTGACCGTTTCCAGAAACAGCAGTCCTTGTTAAAATTTTTGTCAAAGAATCTCTCCTGGGGAGTTTTCCAGGATGCTGTCGGAACAGGTTCTGTAGTGTCCAGGCAATTTTATGATCACTACAGAAATTCACTTGTAAAATATAACGTAAACTGTGAGAATCCGGATCTCTTACTTTTTACACTAATTGAATTGATCAGTTCAACAAGTTACAACTGTATCCTTCATGAGAAACCTGTTTCTATGGAAGAGTACAAACCTTATCTTCATAAATCACTCAAGAAGGTCTATGAAGTGTTTGTAAGCGTTCAGGATTAAGTTTATTTTATTTAATTTATTTTTCTTTTAATATTTGAACATAATTTTGACACATTTTCTGTCTATACTAAGACTCAGATAGTTGATAAACAACTATCTCCCCCCTCATAAAGTAATGGCATCCCGGTGTGCCGGGATGTCGACTTTACTCTCATTCCTTTAGATAATAAAAAGAAGACCCGATTGCCGATCTGCTGAAGCAGTGAGGTGCTTGGGTCTTACTTTTTGTGTTTTCATATGATGTCGTGCAGGATTGTTTTATATATAACACCACCTATATTCTGGCATCATCTAAGTTATCACTGCAACGCGAAAGCCCGCTAACCTTTCGGCTAACGGGCTTCGTTGTGTTTATAGTTATCTAAAGGAATGAGAGTAAAGTGTTGACACTTTCCTGTGTCACAACTTTATGAGGGGGGGAAGATAATTGATTTTCTCTTATCAACTATCTTGATATTAGTATATCCGGAAAATGTGTCAAAAGTATGAGTGCTTTCTTAAAGAAGACGAAAAAATATAAACAGATTATGAAAAAATATAAACTAATAATTTATTTTTCTACGTTCTTCCATCCACTCGAGAAGATCTTCATATACCTGCTCCCGATCTGTCTCGTTGAGCAGTTCATGACGATCACCGGCATACAGTCTTAGACCGATGTCCTGAATTCCGGCCGCTTTGTATTTCTCATAAACCTTCCTTACGCCTTTTCCGAATCCTCCAACCGGATCTTCGGCACCGGCTGCGAAAAGGATTGGAAGCTGCTTCGGAATCATATAGATACTTTCTTTTTTCTCCATTATAAGCATCCCGGTAAACATGCTATAATACGCGTTCACTGTAAAGACAAAGGAGCACAGTGGATCTGAAATATATTTTTCCAGATGTTCTTCATCACTGGTTACCCAGTCCGCGCGTGTCTTTGGATTCTTGAATTTCCTATTATAGGCACCGACTGCCATTCTATCCACCAGTTTACTTTTATAATGCCAGCCACGGAACATCGCCAGTGTCCTACACAATCTTCTTCCAAACTGAAGTGTCGCTCTCTGCTGATCTGCTACAACTCCGATAAACATTGCTCCCGCCAGCCCATTTCCATACATCTGTACATACTGGCGCAAAAGACTTGAGCCCATGCTATGTCCTAACATAAAGTAAGGTACATCCGGATATTTCTTCATCGTCCGCTGACGAAGTGTATGCATATCTCCGATCACGCATGCATTTCCATATTTTTCATTAAAAAATCCATACTCCGACTTGCTCTGCACAGATTTTCCATGCCCTAAATGATCGTTTCCAACGACATAATATCCATGACTACACATGAATTCTGCAAATTCATCGTATCTCTTAATATATTCCACCATTCCATGGCTTAACTGCAGGACAGCTTTCACTTCTCCTTCCGGTTTCCACTCAATCGTATGGATCTCCGTATTGCCATCCTTTGAAGGGAAATAAAACTCATCTCTCATCGTTCATTCACTACCTGTCATCTAATTTGATATAATCACGATATGGTGCAAGCGGCTTATAAGCCGGACGTATGATCTTATCTACATTCTTCAACTCTTCCAGTCTGTGTGCACTCCATCCAACGATACGTGCTGCCGCAAAAATTGGAGTATATAATGCCGGTGGAAGATCAAGCATGCTATAAACAAGTCCACTGTAGAAATCTACGTTCGCATTAACACCTTTATACATCTTACGTCTCTCGCTAATGATCTCCGGTGCCATCTTCTCTACTTTCTCATACAGTGCATATTCTGCCTCGTGGCCCTTTTCATATGCAAGCTGCTTTACAAACTTCTTGAAGATCTCCGCTCTTGGGTCGGATACAGAATAAATCGCATGTCCCATTCCATAGATCAGGCCTCTCTTATCAAACGCTCTCTTCTCCAGCAGTGCCTCAAGGTAAGCTCTGATCTGATCATCATCCTGCCAGTCTGTCAGCTGCATCTTCATATCTTCAAACATCTGTGTTACTTTCACGTTCGCACCACCATGTTTTGGTCCTTTCAAGGACGCCATAGCTGCTGCCATTGTAGAATAAGTATCTGTTCCTGAAGATGTAACAACATGCGTTGTAAATGTTGAGTTGTTACCACCGCCGTGATCCATATGAAGAACAAGAGCCATATCAAGGATCTTCGCCTCAAGTTCTGTATACTGACGATCTTCTCTGAGCATCATCAGAATATTCTCTGCCATAGACAGTTCTTTCTTCGGTGCATAAATATACAGGTCTTCACCCATTTTATAATTGTAAGCAAGATAGCTGTAAACCATAAGCATTGGGAACTGGCTGATCAGGTTCAGACTCTGACGAAGTACATTCGGAATGCTGGTATCATCCGCTTTGTCATCGTAAGAATAAAGCTGAAGAATACTTCTTGTAATACTGTTCATCATATCACGGCTCGGAGCCTTCATGATCACGTCACGTACAAAATTCGGTGGAAGCATCCGGCGGTCAGCTATCATATCCTTAAAATTCTCAAGTTCCTTCTGATTCGGAAGCTCTCCAAAAAGAAGCAGATATGCAATCTCCTCAAATCCAAAATGTTTCGCCTCAAGGAATCCGCTTACAAGATCTTTAATATTGTAACCTCTGTAATAAAGATTACCTGCACACGGTACGGATACACCGTCTACAATCTTTGTTGCACACACATCGGATATATTCGTCAATCCGGCAAGTACACCTTTACCGTTCAAATCTCGAAGTCCTCTTTTTACCTCGTATTTGGTATAGAGTTCTTTGTCAATTGCATTGTTCGTTTCACATTTCAGAGCAAGTTCTTCAATCTCCGGAGTGATGTCAAAAAATATGCTGTTAATATCTTTGGCCATGGGCTCTTCCTCCTTCTCTTGTTTCTTCTAATGTCTTTTATCTTTTAATTATACTAGATATCCGTCTAGTAAACAATTAACTGAATATTAAATCTTTATGAATCAAAAAGTGAAGAAGAATAAAGTTGCTGTCCACTACATTTTTGTAAACAGCAACTTTGTAAATTCCTTTAATATTATTTTATCTGCAATCATAAAGAAAATCTGCCAGCTTTGCAAATTCTTCCAGCGTAAGGGCTTCCCCTCGAATAGATGCTCCTCTTCCGAGTGCTTCAATCGCTGCCTCGATTTCTTCCTTCGTGTAGTCAAGTTCTGCCGAATTCTTCAGTCCATTTGCCAAAGTCTTTCTTCTCTGGTTAAAGGAGGCACGGATAATACGGAACATAAGCTTTTCATCCTTTACCTTCACCGGTGGTTCTTCATAACGTTCCAGACGGATTACCGCAGATCCAACCTTCGGACGAGGCATAAAGCAGTTCGGTGGTACATTTGCTACAATATATGGTTTCGCATAATATTGCACAGCCAGAGACAGTGCACCATAGTCCTTCGTTCCCGGTCCCACCTGCATACGGTCTGCAACTTCTTTCTGAACCATAACTGTAATACTCTTGATCGGAACATGATTCTCAAAAAGTCCCATAATGATCGGCGTTGTAATGTAATATGGCAGGTTGGCCACAACCTTGATCGGTTTTCCTCCATTTTCCTCTTCTGCAAGCTTTGCAATATCTACTTTCAGAACGTCATTGTTAATAACCCGGGCATTGTCATAATCTGAAAGCGTATCTTCCAGAATCGGAATCAGTGCCTTGTCAATCTCAACTGCAACAACTTTTCTCGCTGCACATGCCAGATACTGTGTCATCGTTCCGATTCCCGGTCCGATTTCCAATACAAAATCATCTTTTGTAATCTCTGCTGCCGCAATAATTTTGTCCAGTACATGTGTATCGATCAGAAAGTTCTGACCGAACTTTTTCTGGAATACGAAATTATATTTCTGTAATACTTCTATCGTATTCTGTGGATTTCCAAGTGTTGGTTCTTTCATCTCATCTCTCCATTTCTTATAATTGATATAAATCCCTTGCATTCTTCTCTGTCTGTTCGATCACCTGCTCCGCAGAAATGCCTTTTAGCTCTGCGATCGCTTCTACAACATATGGCAGGTACAAGGACGAATTTCTCTTTCCTCTGAATGGTGTCGGTGCCAGATACGGACAGTCTGTCTCAAGAACAATTGACTCCAGTGGAATTTCTTCTACAATCTCTTTTAACTTCTTTGAGTTCTTGAATGTCACAACACCGCCGACTCCGATGTAATATCCCATCTTTACATATTCTCGCGCCATCTCAAGGCTGTAAGAATAACAGTGTATCACACCTTTGAGTCCTTTTCCATGTTCTTTCATAATTTCCATCGTATCAGCTGCCGCCTCACGGCTATGGATCATCACAGGTTTGTTCATCTCTCGCGCAAGATCCAGCTGTCTGATGAACCAATGTTTCTGCAGATCATGCCCTTCTTTATCCCAATAATAATCAAGTCCGATCTCGCCAACCGCAACGATCTTTTCTTTCTTTAATAATTCTCTCATTCGAGCGAAATTCTCTTCATTCAGTGCACCGACTTCGTCCGGATGTACACCTACTGATCCATATATAAATGAATACTTCTCTGCGAGTTCTACTATCTTATCCCAGGACTCTACTGTCGCCGCTGCATCCACAATTGTTCCAACGCCGCCTGCTGCCATACTGCTTAGTAGCTCATCTCTGTCTGTGTCAAACTGCTCATCATCATAATGCGCATGTGTATCAAATATCATTTTATTTACCGCCTATTTTCAATATTTCTAATCTTGTGCTTTATTTTACCACAAATAATTCTTTCCGTCTTCATATAATACATCCATCGCCCCAATGTCCAAGGTTCTCAAGTTCCGCACAACTAACTAAATCAGACATTTCATAAGCAGATTTTTTCATTCTTATACCTTAACGTGTTACATTTTATTTCGTTTTAATACTAGCATGTGAAAATTTAATTAGCAAGATAAAAGCAGCGAGATACAGGTCATTCCCCATATCTCGCCGCTTTTCTTTCATTTTATCATATTTAATGATTGACTAATGATTTCTATAGTAATTGATCAGACATCCGTCAAGAATGATCTCACGCTCTGCGTCTGTAAGATCTCCCAGCTTAAGGTTCAGTTCTTTGAGTTCATCACCTACAACATAAGCTTTGATCACATCCGCTTTCTCTTCTACTGCTTTTCTCACATTAGGAACAAAGATGTAATCTCCGTTCTTGAAGGAAAGTGCTTCATGATCTTCTTCTGTCAGGAATGGGAGCATTCCCCAGTTGATCAGGTTGGAACGATAACGCTTTGTTGCATACTCTGTTGCGATGTTTGCCCATCCTCCAAGTACTTTCTGACAGGAAGCTGCCTGCTCACGAGCAGATCCGTCTCCTGGTTTTACTGCGAAGATTGTACTTCCGACACCAAGGTTACCCTTGCCAACTTCCGGATATGTCTCGTGAATCTTATCCATCACCGGTTTCAGTTCTGCAAGTGCATCTACCGGACATTCATCTGCTTCAATTGCTTTCTGAGCTTTCTGTACTTCTTTCGCACGTCCGACGTATGCAGGATCTTTTCTTGAAAGAGCGAACTCTGCAAGTCCCAGTGGATTAGAACGGTAAGAAGATGTCTCTCCGGACGGAATCAGCTCATCTGTTGTTGTAACAGGATCATGGATCTCAGATACAACCTTCACAAGCAGGTTCTGTGGAAGTGCTGACATTGCCGGCCAGTCCTTAATGTTTGGTCCAAATTTAATCTCAACGCTTGGATCAGCAACGCCCTTGCTGTCAAATACACGGTTTGCATAAATGTTCTTATCAAAGTGATATTTCTGTCCTTTGTACTCTACATCCATTGCTGTTGCCGGTGTTAAGAATCCCTTGTTTGCTGCTGTTGCTGCGATAGAACGAGCATCCATCAGTGCTACAGAAGAGATCTGTCCGTTCTGCAGCTTACTTCCTTCACGGTTCGGGAAGTTTCTTGTTGTATGACGGATAGAGAATGCGTTATTCGCCGGAGTATCTCCTGCTCCGAAGCACGGTCCACAGAATGCTGTCTTCACAACAGTTCCTGCTTCCATAAGATCTGCAATTGCACCATTCTTAACAAGTTCCATATAAATCGGTGTACTTGCCGGGTAAACGCTGAATGTAAATTCATCTGCTCCGATGTTCTTTCCTTTGATGATATCTGCAGCTGCACAGATATTTTCAAATCCACCACCTGCACATCCTGCGATGATTCCCTGCTCTACATAGAACTTACCGTTTCTGATCTTATCCTGCAGAGAGTAATCAACTGCACCGTCAAGACTTACAAGTGCTTTCTGCTCTACATCATGAAGGATGTCTGCCAGATTTGCGTTCAGTTCATCAATTGTATAAACATTGCTTGGGTGGAACGGCATTGCGATCATTGGCTTGATCTCGCTTAAGTTCACATAAACCATACCGTCATAATATGTAACTGCTCCAGGATTCAGTTCTTTGTAATCTTCACTTCTTCCGTGAATATCATAGAACTCCTGAATCTTCTCATCTGTTTTCCAGATAGAAGACAGACAAGTTGTCTCTGTTGTCATAACGTCGATTCCGATACGGAAATCTGCACTAAGCTTGCTGACTCCAGGTCCAACAAACTCCATAACCTTGTTATTCACATAGCCATTCTTGAATGTAGCTCCGATGATTGCAAGAGCAACGTCCTGCGGTCCTACACCTTTCATCGGCTCTCCGTCTAAGTAGATTCCGATCACGCCCGGCATCTTAATATCATAAGTCTTGTTCAGAAGCTGTTTCACAAGCTCCGGTCCACCTTCACCCATAGCCATCGTTCCGAGTGCTCCGTAACGTGTATGGCTGTCAGATCCAAGGATCATCTTTCCTCCGCCTGCAAGCATCTCACGGGCAAACTGATGGATAACTGCCTGATGCGGTGGTACATACATACCGCCGTACTTCTTCGCACAAGTTAATCCAAACATATGATCATCTTCGTTGATTGTTCCACCAACTGCACAAAGACTGTTATGACAATTTGTAAGTACATACGGCATCGGGAACTTCTCAAGTCCTGATGCACGTGCTGTCTGGATAATTCCAACAAATGTAATGTCATGGGATGTCAGCTTATCAAAACGGATCTGCAGACGCTCCATGTTCTCGGATGTATTGTGTGCCTTTAAAATACCATATGCCATTGTGTTCTGAGCGGCTTCTTCCTTCGTCAGCGGAACCTGCACATTTCCTGTGTCTTCTACTATCTCTGTTCCATTGAGAAGATATACGCCATTCTCGTACAATTTAATCATGTAAAGACCTCCTTCAATCTGATCTATAGTTTTGAAATAACTGCTACCATATTAACATATTTCAGTGTTTCGGTAAATCTAAATTTTCGCAATTCAGCATTGTAACTCAATAAAGTGCAATTTTTACTGATTTTTTAGATAGAAAGCGGAAATCTCATCTCAATAATAAACTCATTTTTCTCTGTCTTTGCGCTGATTTCTCCATTCATACGTTTCACAAGTTCCTTTGCAATAGATAGTCCCAATCCGGTAGATGTTTTGCTCCTTGCCACATCCGCTTTATAAAATCTGTCAAAGACATGTTCTATATCAATCTGCTCCGAATGTATCACCTGATTCCTGATTCGCAATACTGCATGCTCCTGCTTGCGCTCTAACACAATACTTATCTTCTTTTCTCCATGATCCAGGCCATTTTTAATTACATTCTGAATAACACGGTGGAGTCCTTGTTTATTTCCGGCTATGGACAACAGTTCTTCTGTAATCTGAATATCCGGCTGGATTCCCCTTCTTACCCAGTCATCATAATAGGAAAACACCGTTTCTTTCAGAATCCGGTTGATACAGCAAGGCGTCAGTTCCAGACTATAGGATTCATTTTTTAACTTTGTGAACATGAAAAGTTCTTCCAGCATTTCATTCAGACTGTGTATTCTTTCATGAATAATATTCAGATAACGTCTCTGGTCTTCGACATTTTCGCATTCTTCCATAAGCTGAAAATATCCATCCAGAGATGTCAGCGGTGTCCGGATATCATGGGAAAGATTCGTATAAGTATCCGCGATCAAAGCTTCTTTCTCCTGATAACGCTGCTTCTCTTTTCTTTGTAATTCCAGAAGTTCATTCAATCTGTCTGAAAGCGTTCCGATTCCACCCAAATCAAACTCGCGTTGAATCAACATGTTACTGTCATGTTTCATCAAGAACGCCAATTGGCGGCAGATGTCCTTCACCTGCCGCTGATATTTCCACATAATAATAAATTGTAAAATGATAATTCCTGCTAATATTCCAATTACGATATACATCCGCTAAATATCCCTCTTTTGAAAAACAGCACTGCTTGCAGCTATCATTATGACAGCAAACACAATTGCCACGCCGAATGCTGCCAGACACTCATTTCCACTTGGATTCATAGGAAGCAGTGATAATTTCCCGGTTATCGTATACTTATAAATCTGGAAATTCTGGATTCCCATTTTCCGAACAGCACTGTTTATTAATCCGTATACGATACTCATTATATTCATTGTAAGACAAATCGCGATGACCATGCTGATCACATTATTTTTCAGAATAATTGCAATCGCCATGCAGATCAACACGAGTGCATAATGAAGTGCCAGCTCCGTCAGGAAATAAGACAGAATAGCTTTTGAACTTCCCAACGTCAATTCTTTGAATACTATATAGTTCGCAGCTCCCTGGAGTAAGAATGCACCTGCCATTGTCAGCACCGTAAAGACCGCCAACGCAATAGATCTGGAAAAAATCAGTGTTCCTCTTTTTTGAACCTGGCCGCCAATATTTTTAATATAACCGCTTCCAATATCCGCTGTTGAAAACATCACAGCAAAAATCACCAGAAACAACGCATAAAATTTTCCCTGAGAATTTGCAAAGAAAATGTCATACACCGTAACCTTTTCTCCCGGTTCTGTCGGCAGTGTCACCATCATTCCCACATTAATATTCTCCGCAGTCGGTTCCGCAAACTGCTCCTGCCGCACGGTATCTTCTTTACTTAATAAATCATAATCTGTTTTACACATAAACGTTGTAAACAGTACTGACACAGCCAGCACGATCCATACTACATACATACTTTTGGTCCGAAACATCCGGTACAAATCCATTTTTATCATATTAAGCATGGCTGGCACCTCCTGTCAGATTCAGGAAATACGTTTCCAGTTCTTCACTCGTTATAGAAAGCCCTTTTACCGGAATTCCTGCCTTTGCAAGCTCCATATTCAACGCTGCGCTTTCATTCAGACGTTCAAAAATGTGAATATGTTCTTTGTCTGTTACCTGATAATTCGTAAATCCCATAGCATCCAGCACCGGAATTGCCAGCTTCGGATCAGCCAGTGTTAATTCCATCCGCTCACTGCATCTTCGCATTAATTCTTCTCTCGTAAGCTCCTGCAATAAACTTCCATTGTGAATGATTCCATAATCGGTAGCAATCTTCGATAATTCCTCCAGTATATGACTGGAAATGCAAATCGTCATATTCCTCTCTTTCTGAAGTCTCTGAATCGTGTCCCGGACCTCAGCAATTCCCTGTGGATCCAACCCATTGATCGGTTCATCAAGGACTAACAGATCCGGTTCTCCAACCAACGCAAGACCGATTCCCAGACGTTGTTTCATTCCAAGAGAAAAGTGTTTTGTCTTTTTCCGTCCCACATGCTCCAGACCTACTGTTTTCAATATCTCTTCAATGTAACCTGCTTTCTTTATCCCAAACAGCTTGCATTTGATATTCAGATTTTCATATGCGGTCATATTTCCATATAATCCCGGTGCTTCAATCAGACATCCCACACGGGAGCGGACTTTCTGTAAATCCTTTCCCTTGTATCCGAAGATCTCAATCTCTCCACTCGTTGGCCTGGAAAGTCCACTGATCATCTTCAGGCAAGTCGTCTTCCCGGCTCCATTTCGTCCGATAAATCCATAGATAGCGCCCTTTTTAATATGCATGCTGACACTGTCCACAGCTTTATGATGTCCATACCGCTTCGTCAGCCCTCGTGTTTCCAATAACATCTCACTCAAATTTTTCATCTCCTTTTTCTTATCTGCATTTATCATAAAAGATGAATCCTAATCAAACGCAAATAAATAGTAAAAAAAGAGTAAAGATTACGCATGAAGACGATAACCAATTCCCCATACTGTCTCAATGTATTCCTCCGAAGTCACTTGTTTGATTTTCTTGCGGATGTTGCTGATATGTACGTCCAATGTCTTCGTCTCACCCATATAAGGTTCGTCCCAGGCATATTCGAAAATATCCTCTTTACTGAAAACCTGTTTTGGATTCCTGAGCAGTAATTCTAAAATCGCAAACTCCTGTTTTGTGATCTTCGGAAGTATCTTTCCAGCAATTTCAACCTGAAATGTATTTCTGTTTAATAGCATATCTTTAAATGAAAGCGTATACTGTTCCTCTGCTTCCTTTTCTTCTTTATGACGGAGCTGTACCTGAACTCTTGCCAGCACTTCCCTGATTTCAAATGGTTTCGTTATATAATCATCCGCTCCGCTCGTTAAAACTTCTACCTTTTCATCCAGGCTGTCTTTTGCAGTCAACACAATAACCGGAAGATTTCCCTTTTTCCGTATTTCCTCCAGAACCGCCTCACCTGGAATTCCGGGCAGCATCAGATCCAGCAGAACAAGTGCGTAATCATGATCCTGCATATTTAGAAGCAGCTTTGCTTCGGTCCCGGAAAATGCCTGCTCACAGGAATAGCCTTCTTTGGATAATGCCTCCTGAAGCAAGTTATTAATATTTGTATCGTCTTCTACAATTAGTATTTTCTGCATGATATTGCTCCTTTATCTTCCTCAATCGGCCATGATTTTCTGAGTGCTGCATAGGAAATCAGGAAGTTTGCAAGCCATCCGGCCGGTACTGCAAGCCAGACAAATGCAATTCCGAACCGCGGTGCACAAATCAAAGCGACAGACAAACGGATCGCAAGATTTACCATATTCGCAATGAGAAACGGACGCATGATTCCAAGTCCGCGAAGAACACCATCGGTTGCCATCTTAATACCCATAAAGATGAAAAAATATCCGAGCCATCTCATATAATCACCGGATACCTGATACGCTAAAGCTGTTCCATCTTTTCCAAGGAATAAGGAAGAAATCTGGTTGTGCAGTGATTCAATGACCAGAAAAGCAAGGACTGCGAAACATAGATCTAACACCAGTGCCGCATGATAGCCTTTTTTAAGCCGTTCGATTTTCTTTGCACCAAGATTCTGGGATATATACGGCGAAATCGCATTGCCGATGGATACAAAAATCAGTGAAAAAACATTTTCCACTCGCATCGTTGCTGAATAACCTGCGAGTGCCTGTGTACCAAATGGATTTACAACTGCCTGTACGATCATCATACCGATTGACACTGTAGACTGCTGGAGAACTGACGGTATGGCAATTTGAAGCATCGAATATAACTCCTGGCCGTCAAACCATTCAAACTGACATTTATACCGTCTCATTCTATAAAGGAAAATCAGAAATGAAAATACTGCGGAAATCCCCTGTGCAATAAGCGTTGCCAGAGCCGCACCAAATACGCCGAGACCAAGTCCGGCTACCATCCAAAGATCCATAAAAATATTTAATACAGATGAAAAAATCAGAAGAACCAACGGAATTCTGGATTCACCGATGGAAGTAAACATCGTTGAAAGGATGTTGTACATAAACAGAAATGGGAATCCCACAAAATAAACCCGCAGATACAGTACTGCTTCATCCAGTATATCAGGAGGTGTTTGTAATAAACTCATCATTGAATGTGAAAAGCAAAAACCAAAGATTCCAAGTAGTATGCTCAGGACTAAAAAGCTGATCAGCGATGTCGACACAATTGTTTTCATTTTACCATAATCTCTGGCTCCAAAATAACGGCTTACGAGTACACCTGCGCCTACACCGGCGCCCAGAGCTACGCAAATGAAAACATTCGTAAGTGCAGCACAGGCACCGACAGCCGCAAGTGCCGAAGAACCAACAAACTGACCGACAATAATCGAATCAGCCATATTATATATCTGCTGAAAAAAACTGCCTAAGATCATAGGCATTGCAAAAACAGTTAACGCTTTCAAGGGCGCATCTGTGATTAGATATTCATCTTTTGACATGATCATACTTCTCCTCAATCAAAATCTCTGGTAATATTTGTAAGCCATTTCTTTCTGAAATAGTGAATAAATACCACGGGCATTTTCTCGAACTCATCTAAAGTCATTACAAAGTAAACCCAGACAGGCGGTAATTTAAAAACATATGCTGCAAGGAAAGTTGCCGGAACTGCAACAAGCCACATAAATATGGAATCTACGATCATTCCAAATCTGGAATCTCCACCACCTCTGAAACAACCGCATATAAGGCAGGTATTAATCCCTTCTCCCACAAGACGCCAGGTTGTCATAATTATAAAAATGCTAAGATAAGAAAGGGCAGTCTCGGTCAATTTATCCCGATAGAAGTCCAGTATCAGAGGACGAATCGCCAGAATGATAACGCATCCGATCAGGCTTACAGCAAGTGTTATCCTAAGCATCCGTTTTCCGTATTCTCCGGCTGTATCAATTTGATCTTTTCCTAACTCCTGGCTGATAATGATAGTCGTAGCATTTGCAAAACCGCGGCAGGCAATAGCACCAATATTTACCACCATAACAGCAACCGCATTTGCGGCAACCATGTCATCTCCGATATGCCCAAGAATTGCTGCAAATGCTGAAGTGGCAAAACTCCAGACAACATCATTTATCACGGCTGGAGTGGCAATTTTCATAAAGTCCTGAAACAAGATTCCTGATTTTGCGAAAAAATGTTTTATCCTGAATCTGACATCTGAACTGTTTAAGGAATAAATAAGACAAATTAATACCTCTGTAATTCTGGCAATCACAGTACCAAGTGCAACACCTGTAACGCCAAGCTTTGGAAATCCAAACAGACCAAAGATAAAGGTGGCATTACAAAGTACATTGACACAAAGAGAAACAATGTACGTAATAGAAGGCAGCATTATTTTTCCAATACTTCGAAGAGCGCTCATAAAAACCTGTGAGAACCCCATAAACATAAATGAAAATGAAATCACTTTCAAATACTCACTTCCGGCAGCAATCGTGTCCGGACTATTTGTGAAAATCTTCATAACCGTAACCGGCATAGTAAAGGAAATAACGAAAAATATAAGCGAGACGATCAGTGAAATCCGTTCCGCCAGACCGAGAATCTTTTCTACTGTCTTTTTATCCCCTTTTCCCCAATACTGGGCACACAGAACCGAAGTTCCTGTAGCCATACCGTAATATAAGCAGAACAGAATAAACGTATACTGGTTCGCAAGTGATGAAGCTGACATCGCCGTCTGGCTTACGTATCCAAGCATTACCGTATCGGCAATATTTACCAATGTTCCAATCAAATTTTGAATCATGATCGGAAAGGCTAATTTTGATGCGTATTTTAAGAAATCTTTTTTATTTAACATACAACTGTTCTTCCTAAATTCTATAAATGTTTAATCTACAGTACTGTTTTTGCAGCATCAGCAGTCTTCCTCTTCTCCGTAGTGTTTGCTCAAAGAGAATCCTCTTCCTCGTACCTCTGTAACTCTGCTGATGATCATAAATGCCTCCGGATCAATCTGTCTGATCAGTTTCTCAACCTGTGGAAGTTCTCGATTAGACACAATACTCAATACAATCTGCGTTTGTTCCTGTTTGTAACCGCCTTCCCCATACAGCATCGTCACGCCTCTGTCTACCTGTGCAAGAATTGCCTGACGTACTTCTTCCACATGTTTGCTGATAATCTTCACTTCCGTCTTGGTATTTCCCATCACTAACACTTTGTCCAACACTGTCGTGTAGATTATTACCAGTAAAATTCCGTATAAAACGCGTTCCGGAGGATTATATAGAATCTGCGGTAACAGAATCAATATATCAAATACATTCAGACTCACTGACACCGGAATTCGAAAATACTTATTCAAAATCAACGGTGGAATATCCATACCTCCGGTAGAAGCTCCCGTTCGAATTACAATACCAAGTCCAATCCCGATTCCAAGTCCGGCAAAAATCGTATTCAGCATTGGATTATCCGTGATCACCAGATCCCCAAAAATATGATTGGCCGCTTCCAATGCAATTGGATATGTGAAAGAACTGAGAATTGTCGTCAGTGCAAATTTCTTACCAAGAAAAATCACTCCAACTATCAGCATCACAATATTAAATGCTAAGACAAATCCAGAAATTGATGCTCCCGTAAAATGCTTCACTACCAGACCAATACCGGTTGTTCCTCCTGTCATCAGATTCCCCGGTAAAAGAAAAAGTTTGATTACAAACGCATAGAAAACGTTTCCAAAAATGACCTTTGCAACGGTACTTGCCCGCTTTAAATATGCCTTATCCATAAATTCCTCCCATTAGCCATATGATTTTGATTATCCCCAAAAACGTCCGTTAGAGAATCTTCCCTAACAGACGTTTTTCAAAGTATTTCCTAATATAGTGATATTATACTGAGAAATGCGGGCAGTTTCAATAGGATTTTTCAAAGCACAACATATTTAAGATAATACTTTTTTGTATATTTGCGCACTAATAGAAAAGCCCGCAGAACCGAAGTCCTGCGGGCATATTTCATTTTAAGTATCGATATTAAATCTATCTAGATATTAATTACTCGATGATTGAAGCAACTGTACCTGATCCTACTGTACGTCCACCTTCACGGATAGCGAAACGAAGACCTTCCTCCATAGCTACTGGATGGATCAGTTCAACTGTCATCTCTACGTTATCTCCAGGCATACACATCTCGATTCCTTCTGGAAGCTCGCAAACACCTGTTACGTCTGTTGTTCTGAAGTAGAACTGTGGACGGTAGTTGTTGAAGAATGGAGTATGACGTCCACCCTCGTCTTTTGTCAGTACGTAAACCTGGCATGTGAATTTCTTATGGCAGCTTACTGTACCTGGTTTGATAAGAACCTGTCCTCTTTCGATCTCTGTTCTCTGAATACCACGAAGAAGTGCTCCGATGTTATCTCCAGCCTGAGCCTCATCAAGAAGCTTACGGAACATCTCGATTCCTGTTACAACAGTCTTCTTAACGTCCTCGTGGATACCGATGATTTCAACTTCGTCAGATACGTGAAGTGTTCCACGCTCTACTCTACCAGTTGCAACTGTTCCACGTCCTGTGATAGAGAATACGTCCTCTACTGGCATAAGGAATGGCTTGTCTGTAGCACGCTCTGGTGTTGGGATCCATGTATCAACAGCGTCCATGAGTTCCATGATCTTGTCTCCCCACTCTCCGTCTGGATCTTCAAGAGCCTTAAGAGCTGATCCCTGGATGATCGGTGTGTCATCTCCTGGGAAGTCATACTCGTTAAGTACTTCACGGATCTCCATCTCTACGAGTTCAAGAAGCTCTTCGTCGTCTACCATGTCACATTTGTTCATGAATACAACGATATATGGTACGTTAACCTGACGGGACAGAAGAATATGCTCTTTAGTCTGAGCCATAACTCCGTCTGTTGCAGCTACAACAAGGATAGCTCCGTCCATCTGAGCTGCTCCTGTGATCATGTTCTTAACGTAGTCAGCATGTCCTGGGCAGTCAACGTGTGCGTAGTGACGGTTAGCTGTCTCATACTCAACGTGTGCTGTAGAGATTGTGATTCCACGCTCTCTTTCTTCTGGAGCCTTATCGATGTTCTCGAAATCTACAGATGCGTTACCTTCTACTCTGTGAGAAAGTACTTTTGTGATAGCAGCTGTAAGAGTTGTTTTACCATGGTCAACGTGTCCGATAGTACCGATATTACAATGCGGTTTTGTTCTTTCAAATTTAGCCTTTGCCATTTTGAATATCCTCCTTAAAAATATAACCCTCAATGGGGCAACCTTGTTTTGGTTTTCTATTTTAAACCTGGCTAAGTTTGATTATATTTCAAACTTAGCCGATTTTCAAGCCTTTTATGATATTTTAGGCATTTTTGTTGGATAATACTTTCTCCTGTACAGACTTCGGTACTGGCTCGTATTTCTCAAAGAACATTGAGTAGTTACCACGTCCCTGTGTTCTGGAACGAAGATCTGTAGAGTATCCAAACATTTCTGACAGAGGAACGTACGCACGTACGATCTTTCCGCCACCGAGATCATCCATACCTTCAATACGTCCACGACGTGAGTTCAGGTCTCCGATGATATCTCCCATATATTCTTCAGGCATTGTAACCTCTACCTTCATGATAGGCTCAAGAAGTACAGGTGCGCCCTGTTTCATAGCATCCTTGAATGCAAGGGAACCAGCGATGTGGAATGCCATCTCACTGGAATCGACTTCATGGTAAGATCCGTCGTATACGTTAGCGTAAACACCAACTACAGGAAATCCTCCAAGGATACCAGACTTCATAGCTTCTTCAATACCTTCACCTACTGCCGGGATGTATTCCTTCGGAATAGCTCCACCAACTACAGTAGACTCGAACTTGTATGTCTCCTCACCGTTGACATCCATTGGCTCGAATTTAACTTTACAGTGTCCATACTGTCCACGTCCACCAGACTGTTTTGCATACTTGCTGTCGATATCAACTGCTTTTGTAATGGACTCTTTGTAAGCAACCTGAGGTGCACCTACGTTAGCCTCTACCTTGAACTCACGAAGAAGTCTGTCTACGATGATCTCAAGATGAAGCTCACCCATACCAGCAATGATTGTCTGTCCAGTTTCTTTATCTGTATGAGCACGGAATGTCGGGTCTTCTTCTGCAAGTTTTGCAAGAGACTCTCCAAGTTTTCCCTGTGAAGCCTTTGTCTTAGGCTCGATAGCGAGCTCAATAACTGGCTCTGGGAATTCCATGGACTCAAGAATTACTGGATGCTGCTCGTCGCAGATTGTATCTCCTGTTGTAGAGAACTTGAATCCGATTGCTGCAGCGATATCTCCTGAATATACTTTATCCAGCTCTTCACGCTTGTTGGCATGCATCTGAAGGATACGTCCAACACGCTCTTTTTTATTTTTAGTAGCATTCAGTACATAAGAACCGGAGTTCATAACACCTGAATACACACGGAAGTAAGCAAGCTTACCTACGAATGGGTCTGTCATGATCTTAAATACGAGAGCAGAGAACGGCTCTTCATCAGAAGAGTGTCTTACTACTTCGTTTCCGTCTTCATCAACACCCTCGATTGCCGGGATGTCTGTTGGAGCCGGCATAAACTCGATGATTGCATCAAGGAGTTTCTGAACACCTTTGTTTCTGTATGCAGTACCGCAGCATACCGGAACAGCTGTACACTCACATGTAGCTTTTCTCAGAACTGCTTTCATTGCATCGATAGAAGGTTCTTCACCCTCAAGGTATTCCATCATAAGGTCATCATCCAGCTCACAGATTTTCTCTACGAGTTCTGTGTGATAAAGCTCAGCTTCATCCTGCATCTCTTCCGGAATATCTGTTACAGTGATGTCTTCCCCCTTCTCATCATTGTAGATGTAGGCCTGCATCTCGAACAGATCGATGATTCCTTTGAATTCGTCTTCTTTTCCGATTGGAAGCTGAAGACAAATAGCGTTCTTTCCAAGTCTTGTCTTGATCTGATCTACAGCATTGTAGAAATCAGCACCAAGGATGTCCATCTTATTGATGAATGCCATACGTGGTACGTTGTATGTGTCTGCCTGACGCCATACGTTTTCTGACTGCGGCTCAACACCACCCTTAGCACAGAATACGCCGACAGCTCCATCAAGTACACGGAGTGAACGCTCAACCTCTACAGTGAAGTCAACGTGTCCCGGAGTATCAATGATATTGATACGATGCTCTAAAGCGCCCGGTTTCACTTTTGTCTTCTCTTCCAATGTCCAATGACATGTTGTAGCGGCTGAAGTAATTGTGATACCTCTTTCCTGCTCCTGTTCCATCCAGTCCATAGTAGCAGTACCTTCGTGAGTATCACCAATCTTATAGTTAACACCGGTATAGTAAAGAATACGCTCTGTCAGTGTAGTCTTACCAGCATCAATATGAGCCATAATACCGATATTTCTGGTTCTCTCTAATGGATATTCTCTTCCAGCCAAGATTTTTTCCTCCTAAAATAATTAGAAACGATAGTGAGCAAACGCCTTGTTTGCTTCTGCCATCTTGTGCATATCTTCTTTTCTCTTAACAGCTCCACCTGTGTTGTTAGCTGCATCAAGAATCTCGTTTGCCAGTCTTTCTTCCTGTGTCTTCTCGCCTCTCTGACGTGAATACATAGTTAACCAGCGAAGTGCGAGTGCCTGTCTTCTGTCAGCTCTAACCTCGATCGGTACCTGGTATGTTGCTCCACCGATACGTCTTGCTTTAACTTCAAGAACTGGCATCATGTTGTTCATAGCCTCTTCAAACACTTCAATAGCCGGCTTCTCAGCCTTAGCTTCTACTCTTTCAAATGCTCCGTATACAATCTTCTGTGCTACGCCTTTCTTACCATCAAGCATGATGTTGTTGATAAGTTTGGTAACAACTTTATTGTTGTATATTGGATCCGCTAATACATCTCTCTTCTGAGTATGTCCTTTACGTGGCACGGTCCTTCCCTCCTTAATCATATTTTCCGGTTTTTCCGGGATTAATTCATCGGTACTCACATGTGTCTTTCTATGAGATCACATTCCATGTGCTCGCAGCCGCGAAATCTATATAGCATCCGCAACCTACGACTAATCATAGTTCTGTTTGTGATACGATTTAACTATTAGTTACACTTATCTAAAATACTATACTGCAATCCGCGACTTCTTATTTAGCGTCTTTCGGTCTCTTAGCACCGTATTTAGAACGAGCCTGTCTTCTCTTAGCAACACCTGCTGTATCAAGTGTTCCACGGATAATGTGGTATCTTGTACCTGGCAGGTCCTTAACTCTTCCTCCACGGATCATAACAACGCTATGCTCCTGAAGGTTGTGTCCTTCACCTGGAATGTAGCTTGTTACTTCGATTCCGTTTGACAGACGAACTCTGGCGATCTTTCTCAGAGCTGAGTTAGGCTTCTTAGGTGTAGCTGTCTTAACTGCTGTACATACACCTCTCTTCTGTGGTGCAGAAACATCAGTTGCACGTTTCTTCAGGGAGTTGTATCCTTTCTGAAGTGCCGGTGCTGTAGATTTCTTCTCAGAAGTCTGACGTCCTTTTCTAACTAACTGGTTAAATGTTGGCATTCTTTTCACCTCCTATGAATTATTCGTTACCTTGGGCTTATGCCTCAAGGGGCTGCGGATAATTAAGTCATTATCCTTATTTGCGCATCAAAAAGACATTGCCTTTTTCCACACGCTCGTTTAGTTTATTACGTTTAGCGCCGAAAGTCAAGGCTTTTTTCGCATTTTCCATATTATTTTTCGTATTATTTTCCATACAAAAATAACAGATGGCACTCTCTTTTTTTCTTAAGAAACCATCTGTTATTTGTTATTAAATCAAATTCTTTTTTCTAGCAACTATGAAAGTAAATCTCTTCTTTATTTTCAACGAAATGAATTAGTATGCCTTGCCCCAGTATACCATATGCTTCGCCGGTTTTCCGCAGCATACACATACATCTGAAAGATGTTCTTCCTCTTCTGGAATACATCTAGATGTAGCTCCGCCTGTCTGAGCTTTGATCTCATCTTCACAGGCTTCGTCTCCACACCACATTGCTTTGATGAATCCAAGGTTCTCATTGAACTTCTCATTCATCTCATCCATTGTTGTTGCTTCATTGATATGAGAATCAAGGAATGCTTTTGCTCTTTCGAACATATCGTTCTGCATTGTCTCAAGAACTTCAGCAAGTTTTGTTGTAAGCTCATCCAGAGAAACAACGATCTTCTCTCTTGTATCACGGCGTACGATAACTGCCTGATTGTTCTCGATGTCTTTCGGTCCGATCTCGATACGTGTCGGGATTCCAAGGATCTCCTGTCCGCTGAACTTCCATCCAGGTGCTTTGTCAGAATCGTCGATTTTCACTTTGTATCCTGCTGCCTTCAGTGTATCAACAAGTTCATTTGCCTTATCAAGAACACCTTCTTTATGCTGAGCGATCGGAATGATCATTGTCTGCACCGGTGCGATTCTTGGTGGAATAACAAGTCCACTGTCATCTCCGTGTACCATGATCAGCGCACCGATGATTCTTGTAGACAGTCCCCAGGATGTCTCGTATACTTCATGAAGTTCGTTATTCTTATCTGAATACTGAATACCGAATGCACTTGGGAAGGAGCTTCCGAAGAAGTGACTTGTTGCTGACTGGAGTGCTTTTCCATCATGCATCAGCGCTTCGATTGTATAAGTATCCTGTGCTCCTGCGAATTTCTCACTCTCTGTCTTACGTCCGGAAACTACCGGGATTGCAAGAACATCCTGTGCAAAGTCTCTGTAGACTCTCCACATCTGTTTTGTACGCTCTTCTGCTTCTTCGTATGTTGCATGGATTGTATGTCCTTCCTGCCACAGGAACTCTCTGGAACGAAGGAATGGTCTTGTTGTCTTCTCCCAACGAAGAACGGAACACCACTGATTCCACACCTTAGGAAGATCACGGTAAGACTGAACTGTCTTGCTCCAGACATCACAGAACAGTGTCTCAGATGTAGGACGGATACAGAATCTTTCCTGAAGTTCTTCCAGTCCACCATGTGTTACCCATGCAACTTCCGGTGCAAATCCTTCGATATGATCCTTTTCTTTCTGAAGAAGGCTTTCCGGGATCATAACCGGAAGGTATACATTCTCTACTCCTGTCTCTTTGAAACGTGCATCCAGGTTCTTCTGAATATTCTCCCACAGAGCATATCCGTTCGGAAGGTAGTTCATACATCCTTTAACACCTGAATAATCACACAGTTTTGCTTCACGCACAACGTCTGTATACCACTGAGCAAAATCTTCTTCTCTGGCAGTGATATTCTGTACTAATTTCTTTGCCATTGTTCTTCTCCTTTTTGTTTTTTTGCATTGCTGCCCCTGACAGCAGTTTGCTTTTACTTTAATATAAAAAATCGCCGGGATATCGCATCCCCACGATAGGGACCGAATATCTCCGGCGGTACCACCCTAATTAATGCAATACATCCATCCTATAATCAAAACCAACACAAATGATCTCTGTATCTGCATTCACTTTCTTCTCCTTTAACGCAGGACCTACGCTGTACTTTCATACAGGGACTCCCGGGCCGGTTCCATACCGTAATGCAAAGGCTCTCACCTGCCGCCTTCTCTCTGAAGCATGCTGCGTATCTACTATTCCCGTTCAACGTCAGTTATCAAATGAAATTCTAACTGATAAAACACCCGCTGTCAAGCCAAAAAGCTTTATCCTCTGATTTCCAGAAGCTTTGCTTTCAATTCATTTTCCATATTGCGAAGTTCCGCCTCCGCTTCCCGGCGTTTTTCTCTTCCTTCTCTCTGAATGTTCATCACTTCATCCAATGTAGAGATCAGTGATTCATTTGTTGCTTTTAATGTCTCGAGATCTGCAATTCCTCTTTCAGACTCTTTTGCAGTCTCAATTGTGGATATTTTTAATGTCTCCGCATTCTTCTTCAACAGTTCATTTGTCATATCCGTCACCTGTCTCTGTGCTGCCGCCGCCTGTGAAGAATGTTCTACTCCAAGTGCGAGAAGCATCTGACTCTTCCACAACGGAATCGTATTCACGATTGTAGACTGGATCTTCTCTACCATCTGTGTATCATTATTCTGAACCAGACGGATCTGTGGTGCGGTCTGGATGGAAATCATTCTCGTCAGTTCAAGATCATGTAACTTCTTTTCAAAACGGTTGCACATCGAATCCAGATCTTTTGCTGCCTGCGCATCTTCCGGGAGACCGCTTACCTGAGCTTTGCTCATCAATTCAGCAAGCTGTGTGCTTCTTACTTCTTCCAGTTTTTTCTTTCCTGCAAGAATATACATAGAAAGCTCTTTAAAATAAGTAAGATTCAGATCATACATTTTATCGAGTATCGCAACATCTTTTAAAAGCTGCACCTGATGGTTGTCCAGTGCTTTCACGATCTGATTCACATTTTCTTCGGCTTTCGAATACTTTGCTTTCATAGATTCAACTTTATTCGATGCTTTCTTAAATATTCCAAGAAATCCTTTGCTCTCTTCTTCATCAAAGCTCTTCAGTTCAGTTACAACATTCGTAAGCAGTGTACCAACTTCTCCCAGATCCTTTGACTTCACATTTTCCAAAGCACTTTCTGAGAAATCTGCCATCTTTTTCTGTGTACCTGCGCCATACTGAAGAATCATAGAAGAATTCGTCAGATCGATCTGCTGTGCAAATGCATCTACCATCCTGCGCTCTTCTTCTGTCAGGATCGTATCATCCAGCTTCGGTTCTTCCGGCTGCACCGCCGTTTTCTTTTCTTCTTCCGCTTGAAACGGTTCCAGTGTCAGTGTCGGCACTGTACTTACATCCTTGAATGCATCACTCATAGCAATCCTCCATTTCTGTTTGTAACTGTTTTGATTCATTGTCTGTTTGGGATATCATTATTTCTTCAGTCCGTCTTCTGTCAGACCTTCCTGCGCAAGCATTGTATGAAGTACTGAAATATCTGAAGATACATCCCATGCTGTATCCTGGAACAGGCTGTCCAGTAATTTCTCAAATGCAATATTCAATGTATCTATCGTATCTTCAATCTCTTTCTTGGAAGAAATGATATTTTCTCCCTGTACCGGCTGTGCATCCAGCTCTTCATACGCTTCAAGAAGTTTCATCGTTGTCGGAAGATAATAATCCATCATTCTTCGCATATCATTCACAGAATCCGGATTCTGCTCCACGCGGTCAAAAATACGATCCACGAGCAGTTCCATGCGGGAAATCTTTGCCGAAATCACTTCTCCCGGAATTGCGTCATTCGCTGCCTTGATCCTTCTCACATATTCATCTCCTGCCTGTACGATCTTCTGTACTTCCGGTGAAAGTCTGTCATACTCTTCCCGCATCTTTTTCTGAGCAGCCTGCTCCTCTGCCTTGCGCTGTTTCATGTCTTCCATAAGAGCTGTATACTGATTCCATGCATGTTCACTGACCATCAGGCAGGATTCTTTCTCATCCAGATGTCCCTGACAGAACCAGCCTTTTGTAATCATTTTTTTCACATCTTTCAGAACCTTTCTGACATCTCGCCCTGTCACAGAAGCAATTTCCTTAATATCACAAAATTCCCGGTCTCTCAGAACAGATACATATTGGCGAAACCTTCCCACCGTACGTACCATATCTACTCCTACATAAGTCATCACTGCAAAAGATATAAAAGCAACTGCAAAAATTCCAATAATCAGACCACTGACTACATCAAACGCTGTGATCACACTTCCAATCAAAGTGATGATAAGAAAAATAACAGAGGTCAATCCAAATACAGCTCCTGTCGCTGCCAGAAAAGTTCCGCCGATCTTTACCGAAGTTCCTTTGAGATATCTTGGACTCACCGGTACCGGATGATTCTGACTATAATTTCTCATTTCCGACATCTTCGGTCCCTGATTCGGACGATACCTCTGGTTTTCTGCACCTGATCTGCTTCCGGTATTCTTTTTATTTCCATATAATGGCTGTCCGGTCTTCGGATCTCTGTACCAGCCACCGTTTTTAATCCCTGCCGAGACGCAGTCCATCGCATGGTTCACCGTATCAGACACCATCTGATTCAATCTGCTGTAATCCTTTGTATCAATTGCATCCTGTATTGTCTGCTTTATCTCTTCTCCAAAATGTTCCCAGTCATTATTCATTGATGTTCTCCTTAAAAGCTTGACCTGATTCGTTTGCATCATGTATCATTATAACATTATTAATTCTCAGTTTAGACGCAACTTTATCGATTGTCAAGAAAGAAGGAGACAACTATGATTTCATCACTTACCCCTGAAATAATATATGAGGACAAGGATATTATCGTCTGTCATAAACCTGCTGGAGTTCCTACCCAGAGCAGCCGCATTGGCACAAAAGATATGGTCAGTATTTTAAAAAATCATCTGATAAAAAATACTGCTAAAAAAAACGCTTCACGCGAACCTTATCTTGCTGTCATCCATCGGCTGGACCAACCGGTAGAAGGACTTCTTGTTTTTGCAAAAACACCTGCTGCCGCAAAGGAACTTTCCCGCCAGCTTACCACATCTGGTTTTGGGAAATATTACCGTGCACAGGCTTTAGGCATTTTCGAACACAGCGAAGGAACTCTGGAAGACTATCTTGTAAAAGACGGACGAACCAACACCTCCCGTGTCTGTGAAGAAAATGTGCCTGATGCAAAGTATGCACGACTTCATTATAAAGTAATCCATACAGATACACTTCCTTCTGGTGAACCTTTTTCCCAACTGGAAATTCATCTGGATACCGGGCGTCATCATCAGATCCGCGTGCAGTTTGCACATGCCGGACACCCTCTGATCGGGGATCGGAAATATGGCACTGCCGCATGCACTTCACGACAGTTAATGCTTTGTGCCTATCGACTGGAATTCACACATCCGACAACCGGTGAAAAAATGGTTTTTCATTTATAAGACAAAAGGAAAAGTGCAGTGATCGGGCAATCACTGCACTTTTCCTTTCGCCTGTTTCCTATCTATTGTATTAGCCCTGCCTTTACCTGTCATTTATCCAAATAAGAGCAGCACCACAATACCCTACATCTCGTCAACAACCAACGGCTCCGTCTCTTCTTCAAGTGCCTGCTGATATCTTGCAAGAATTGTTGACTGAATTCGTTCTCTTGTTCCTGAATTGATCGGATGTGCGATATCACGATACTCACCATCTAATGCTTTTTTACTTGGCATTGCAATGAAAAGCCCCTTTTCACCTTCGATCACTTTGATATCATGAACAACAAACTCCTCATCAATTGTGATAGATACTACTGCTTTTAACTTTCCCTCTTTCGCAACTTTACGTACACGTACATCTGTAATCTGCATATTACAGTTCCCCTTTCTCTTTTGCATTATCACGGAATATGAACACCCTTTTTCAGGGTTTTTGTGCTTATCTTGGCTTATAATGCATATCTTTCATTCTTTTCAACAACTATTTTAATTCCGTCTTCCCCTACATGTCTTGTATTCGCACGGATCGTATCCCTGCTCTCTACAATACAGTTCTCAATGTATGTATTATCTCCAAGATATACATCATTCAATATGATAGAGTTCTTGATCACGCAATTATTTCCAACAAATACTTTCTTGAAAATAACTGAGTTCTCTATCGTTCCATTAATAATACTTCCGCTTCCAACCAGACTGTTCTTCACGATCGCACCCGGATTATATTTTGCCGGTGGCTGATCACTCACCTTCGAATATACACTTGGCAGATCCTTGAAGAAATATTTTCTCACTTCCGGTTTCAGAAAATCCATATTCGTCTTGTAATATGCATCTACTGTTGAAATATTATTCCAATAACTTTCAATCTTATAACCATAAATCTTCTTTACATTCTTATAACGGATCAGGATATCATTTACGAAATCATGTCTCTCTTCTTCCGCACATTGTTCTACAAGATCGATCAGCAGTCTTCTGCGGATCACATAAATTCCTGTAGAGATTGTCTGTGATCTTGCAATCATCGGTTTTTCTTCAAATTCTTCGATTCTGCAAGATTCATTCATCTTAACGGTTCCGAATCTTGTCGCATCTTCTCCTGCTCCAAGTTCTTTACAAACAACAGTGATATCTGCTTTCTTCGCAATATGATATTCCAGCACTTTATTATAATCCATCTTATAGACTGCATCACCTGATGTAATGATTACATAAGGTTCATGACATCTTCTCAGGAAATCCAGATTCTGATAAATCGCATCTGCTGTTCCTCTGTACCAGTAACCATTATCATCTGTGATCGTAGGTGTGAATACATATAATCCACCCTGTTTTCTTCCGAAATCCCACCATTTGGAGGAATTCAGATGCTCATTCAAAGAACGGGCATTGTACTGTGTCAGCACAGCAACTTTCTGGATATGAGAGTTTGTCATATTACTTAATGTAAAGTCAATTGCACGATAGCTTCCGGCAACCGGCATTGCTGCTGCCGCACGTCTTGAAGTCAGCTCTTTCATCTTTCTGCTGTTACCGCCGGCTAAAATAATTCCTACTGCTCTCATACTCTGTCACCTGCCTTTATCAATGTCTCACCGCTTGCAAGTACTCCATCTATGTAATCCTCGGATGATGTCACTCCACTGATGGCGGTATTCTTTCCAATCTGTACTCCTCCCGGAATCACTGAATTCTCTCCGATCGTAGCCAGTCCACCGCTGTAAATATTCGGTTTCATCTTATTCGGGACTTCACTTCCGATTCCGATAGAAACATCATTTCCAATTACCGTGTCTTCTGCTATGATTGCTTTCTCGATCACGCAGTTTTCTCCGATCGTAACTCCCTGCATAATAATTGAGTCACGGACTACGCTGCCCTTTCCTACAGTAACACTTCCTCCAAGAACAGAACTGTGGACTTCTCCGTAAATTTCTGTTCCGTTTGCAATGATACATTTGTCTACAACAGCATTCTCTGCAATATACTGTGGAGGAATATTCGCACTGTTCGTATAGATCTTCCAGAATTCTTCATAAAGATTAAACTCCGGAATGATATCGATCAGTTCCATATTCGCTTCCCAATAAGAGCTAAGTGTTCCAACATCTTTCCAGTATCCGTTGTACTCATATGCAAACAGCCTGTCCCCTTTTTCATGACAATATGGAATAATGTGTTTTCCGAAATCACAGTTTGGCTGGTCTTTCAGCTTGATAAGTGCCTCTTTAAGAACCGGCCAGCTGAAGATATAGATTCCCATCGATGCCAGATTACTGCTTGGCTTCTCAGGCTTCTCTTCGAATTCTTTGATCCTGCTGTCCTGATCTGTCACTACAATTCCGAAACGGCTTGCTTCTTCCATCGGCACCGGCATTGCTGCAATTGTCACATCAGCATTGTTTGCCTTGTGGAAATCAAGCATCACTTCATAATCCATCTTATAAATATGATCTCCTGAAAGAATCAGTACATAGTCCGGATTATAAGTCTCTATGTAATTCAGATTCTGATAAATGGCATTCGCTGTTCCTGTATACCACTCACTGTTTGTACTCTTCTCATATGGTGGGAGAACTGATACACCTCCAACGTTGCGATCCAGATCCCACGGAATTCCAATTCCAATATGTGTATTCAGGCGAAGCGGCTGATACTGTGTCAGTACACCAACCGTATCGATTCCCGAGTTAATACAGTTGCTAAGCGGGAAATCAATAATACGGTACTTTCCACCAAAAGCAACTGCTGGTTTTGCAACTTTTGATGTAAGTACTCCAAGTCGACTGCCCTGTCCACCCGCCAGCAGCATGGCAATCATTTCCTTCTTATACATTACGTCACCTCATTTCAAGTAAGCTAGAATCATTATACCATATATTTAGAAATAACAAACATATTTTACAATTTTTTTCATACTTTTTTCTCCTTTTTATCAATTTCTACCAAAAAGATCTTCTTTCTTTTTTTTCGATATATAGTATAATATAAACGATATAGAAGATTTATGACTAAAATCACAAGTTATTTTATAAAATCTATTAAAGAAAGGGCGTATCTCAATGTATAAAATCAATTTTGAAAAGCCGATACATATTCATTTTATTGGAATTGGCGGAATCAGTATGAGCGGTCTTGCTGAGATTCTTCTGGAAGAAGGATTTACTGTATCCGGTTCAGATTCAAAGGAGTCTCCGCTTACAAAGAAGCTGGAGTCTGAAGGTGCCATCATCCATTACGGACAGTGTGCCGAGAACATTTCTGACGGAATTGACTGTGTTGTATACACTGCTGCGATCAATAAAGCTAATCCAGAGCTTATGGAAGCTGTTGCCCGCAAGATTCCAATGCTTACACGCGCAGAGCTGCTTGGACAGCTGATGAAAAATTACAAGACACCGATCGCTGTATCCGGTACTCATGGAAAAACTACTACTACATCCATGATCTCTCATATTTTACTTGCAGCCGATCTGGATCCTACAATTTCTGTCGGCGGTATTCTCAAGGCAATCGGTGGTAACATCCGCGTTGGAAAATCCGAGACTTTTATCACAGAAGCCTGTGAGTATACAAACAGTTTCCTTCATTTTTATCCGAAGATCAGTGTCATCCTCAATATTGAGGAAGATCATCTGGACTTCTTCAAGGATCTTGAAGACATCAGACACTCTTTCCATCAGTTTGCAGCACTTCTTCCTTCTGATGGAACTTTGATCATCAATGGTGATATCGACAATTATCAGGAGATTTATGACGGTCTTGACTGCAATGTGATCACTTATGGTTCTTCTGATATGCTTGACTACAGTGCTTCTAACATCACTTATGATGAAAAAGGGCTTGTTGCATTTGATCTTATAAAGAACGGAAAAGTGGTTGACCATATCCAGCTTTCTGTAACAGGTGATCATAATGTGTCAAATGCACTTGCATCTATTGCTACTGCTGAACTGCTTCAGATTCCAATGGAAACAATTAAAAAAGGAATTCTTTCTTTCAGTGGAACAGACCGTCGTTTCGAATACAAGGGAACATTTAACGGTGTAACTGTTGTCGATGATTATGCACATCATCCGACAGAGATTGCCGCTACTCTGAAGGCTGCACAGCACTACCCACACAATCAGGTATGGTGTGTCTTCCAGCCACATACTTATACGAGAACAAAGGCTTTCTTCCATGAATTTGCAGAAGCTCTTTCTCACACGGATCATCTGGTGCTTGCAGATATCTATGCAGCTCGTGAGACAGATACTCTCGGAGTTTCTTCTGCCGGTCTTGCAGAGGAAGCACGTAAACTTGGAACAGATGCACATTACCTTCCAAGTTTTGAAGAAATAGAAGCTTTCCTTAAAGAAAACTGCAAATCCGGAGATCTCCTGATCACAATGGGAGCCGGAGATGTTGTCAAAATCGGCGAAGACATTTTAAAATAAGGCTTTCTCAATAACTTTGCTAAACTATTCTGTGGAAAAGTTCACATAGATATCCACATGCATGTGAACTTTTCCACACTTTATCCACATTTTCTCCACATAGTTATCTACAAAAAAGTCCTAGTTACCCACTCGAAAATTCTTTTTAAGATTCTCATATGATGTTATAATATTCACACTAAAGAGAAGAAGATATAGATTTCAGGTTGCCCCTCATCAGACAGAGCAAGTGGCAATTGGTTAATACATAGAGAAAGCAGGATAAGTTATGAAGACTTTGGTTTTAAAGAATAATTTTCAGATGAATATGACAATGCTGCCGAACAGCTTTGTAGATCATTATATGGCGAATGCGAACGGAGAGTTTGTAAAAGTATACCTTTTTCTTCTCCGCCATGTTGAGGATGCTGCATCTTCTCTGAGCATCTCCATGATCGCAGATTATCTGAATAATACAGAGAATGATGTTCTTCGCGCTTTCCGTTACTGGGAATCTGTCGGTCTTCTCAGACTTGGACACGGACCGGACGGTGGAATCACTGCCGTTGAATTTCTTCGCGATGAAGAAGAGAATACTTGTGGAGATACAACTGATTTTTCCGGCTGTGCATCAGGCTATCCACAGGATTCAATTCCAACTCAGACTCCGGTAGCTCCGGTAACAGAGTTCCGCTCAGAAGCTGTTTCTGCACCGGTAGAAAGCAGTATCCAGACTCCTGTTTCCAATGCGGTTCCTCTTGATACATTCCGTGCCCAGAAGGAGATCAAGTCTCTCCTGTTTATCACAGAACAGTACCTTGGCAAGACACTGACGCATACGGATGTCGACACAATTACTTACTTCTATGATACGCTGCATATGTCTGCTGATTTGATTGAATATCTGATTGAATCCTGTGTAGAGAACGGACATAAGAGTATGCATTATATCCAGAAGGTTGCCATTTCCTGGGTAGAGAACGGAGTTGAAACTATATCACAGGCAAAAGAACAGGCTGCTGCATACAGCCGTAACTGCTACACGGTTTTGAATGCATTCGGCATTAAGAACAGAGGACCTGCCTCTTCCGAACTGGAATATATTAATAAATGGGCTGATACTTATGGATTTTCCACTGACATCATTCAGGAAGCCTGTCGCAGAACAATCTCTGCCACACATCAGCCAAGTTTTGAATATGCTGACTCCATTCTCACAAAATGGTATGAATGCAATATTCATCATCTGACTGATATCAATGCCTTGGATCATGAATTCCAGAAAGAACGTTCCTTACATAGAAGTCCTGCCACAAAACCAAAGAATGTCACAAGAAATCTGAATAATTTTGAGAGACGTTCCTACGACATGGATTCTCTGGAAGAGCAGCTTTTAAAGAGCAACTAATGAAAAAACAATAGTTTAGAAGATCAATTATATTTAAGAGAATTTAAAAGGAGTCTTTTCATGGGATTAAAAAATTCACAGTACCATGCAATCATGCGTAAATATGAGCAGAAACAATTACATAGCCATGACATTCAGGTGGCCCGGTATGAAGAAGTCTATAAAAAGCTCCCTGAATTTAAAACACTTGATGACTCCATTGCCTCACTGTCTATTCAGCATGGAAAGAAACTACTTGATGGAGATACCAGTGCAGTTGATGCTTTAAAGAAAGATCTTGCAGAATTACGTAATCGTAAGATTCATCTGCTCAAATCAGCCGGCTTCCCAGAAGATTATCTGGAGCCGGTTTACGACTGTCCGGATTGTAAAGACACTGGATACATTGGTAATAAAAAATGTCATTGTTTCAAAAAAGCGATCATTGGATTGCTTTATGACCAGTCAAATATTAAAAAATTCCCTGTAGAAGCAGATTTTAGCAATTTCAGACTTGACTATTATCCGGTTTCACATTACGATAAGAAAACGGGACGTTCTTCTCGTTCCATGATGGAAGATACTTTGCGCATCTGCCATCATTTTATCGACAGCTTTGGTACAGAGTTTAACAATCTCTTTTTCTATGGAGATGTCGGTGTTGGGAAAACCTTTCTCTCCACCTGTATCGCAAAAGAGATTATGAACAGAGAATATTCTGTTTTGTATTTTTCTGCTCCACAGCTTTTTAATACTCTTGCCAAGAATGCATTTGACAAAAATGACATTGATGCACATAACATGTGTGAATACATTTTTGACTGTGATCTGCTTATTATTGATGATCTTGGTACAGAGTACACAAACGCCTTTATTGCATCACAGTTTTTTACTTGCATCAATGAAAGGCTGCTGCATAGGAAATCAACGATTATTTCAACAAACCTTTCTTTGGAGTCGCTCGCTGATCTTTATACTGAGCGTTCTTTCTCCAGAATTACAAGCAGATATAGTCTGTTGAAAATAGTCGGTGATGATATACGTATTAAAAAGAAGTTAGAACATTAGGAGGATTATGACTCATGTTAAGTCGTTCAGAACGTATCTTGGAGAACATACCAGTAGGAAGCCTTGGAATCATTCCTTTACTTGGCTGTGAAGAGCTTGGAAATAAGGTAAATGATTACCTTGTTAAATGGCGCCGCGAAAGCGCTCACGAGCACAAGAATGATGTTGCTTTCTCCGGATATAAGAAAGAGAATTATCTGATTAATGCCAGCGTACCGCGTTTCGGTTCTGGTGAAGCCAAAGGTATCCTTGGAGAATCCGTACGTGGAAAGGATATATACCTGATGGTCGATGTATGTAATTATAATGTTACTTACTCTCTGACAGGAAACACAAACCATATGTCACCGGATGACCATTTCCAGAACTTAAAGAGAATCATCGCTGCTGTAGGTGGTAAGGGACGCCGTATTAACGTTATTATGCCATTCCTTTATGAAAGCCGTCAGCATAAGAGAACTTCCCGTGAATCTCTTGACTGCGCACTTGCGCTTCAGGAGCTTGTCCGTATGGGAGTTGACAATATTATCACTTTTGATGCTCATGACCCTCGTGTATCAAATGCGATTCCGCTGAGTGGATTTGAGACAATCTCACCAACTTATCAGTTCATCAAAGGTCTTCTTCGCAAGGTAAAGGATCTTCAGATCGACAGTGAACATATGATGGCGATCAGTCCGGATGAAGGTGGTACAAACCGTGCTGTATATCTTGCCAACGTTCTTGGTCTGGATATGGGTATGTTCTACAAACGCCGTGATTACACTCAGATTGTAAACGGACGTAACCCTATCGTTGCTCATGAGTTCCTTGGAAGCTCTGTAGAGGGCAAAGATGTAATTATTATTGATGATATGATTTCTTCCGGAGACAGTATCATTGAAGTTGCTACAGAATTAAAGAGACGTAAAGCAAAACGTATCTTTGCCGCTGCTACTTTTGGTCTGTTTACTAACGGAATGGAGAAGTTTGACAAAGCTTATGAAGAAGGTATTATTGATGGTATCCTGACAACAAACCTCATCTATCAGACACCAAACCTTCTTTCAAAACCATATTATATCAACTGCGATATGAGCAAGTACATTGCTCTGATCATTGATACTCTGAATCATGACGGATCACTGAGCGAGATTCTCAGTCCGAATGAGCGTATCCAGAATGTACTTCAGAAATATAAAAATGGAGAGACTATCTAAATATAAATTTAGCGTAGAAATCATTTTACTGATATACGGACGAAAACAGAAAATATTATTTTAGGAAGTCGATTGTTAGAAGAATGATACAGGAACGCCGACTCAGGGTTACGCATACTGTTCATACTAGGAAAAACAACAGACTGCTAAAAGCAAAGAAAGGATTGACAAACTCGCTGCCGCTCAGACAGCTGTCAATCCTTTCTTTAACGCAATCTATTGTTTTTCAAGTATGAGCAAGCATGCTCCACATTCGTCTTCATTCCTGTATCACTCTTCTAACATGAAACTTCTTCAAGCTCATATTTTCTGTTTATTGAAAAAGATAGACTTCTACGTTAAATTTTATTAAACACAAACACGTTTGAGAGATGGATATCATTCTACAGAACATCCAGTGCATCTGCTTCTTAAGTAGAGTTCTTCTTTCGAGAGAGTAGAAATCAGATAGCGACGAAAAAGTCTGTCTATTAGAATAAACTTTATAAGTGCTATCGGATTTCGTCCGCACTCGAAAAATAATCTCTACACCAAATCTTTATTTGTATAAAAATATCCCCATAGACGATTTCTCATCCATGGGGATATTTTTTTATGTCAGCATATTAAATATGCTTTTTTTCTTATTCTTCTGTAGACTCTTCAGTTTCTGTTACTGTTTCCTCAACTGCATCTGCATTTTTGTCTACAATAGCTTCTTCTGTAAGTTCATCTGTCAGATCAGCATTCTCGTCGAATTCAATGTCATCTTCAAGATCCAGTTCATCTTCCATCTTAATATCTGTGTTGAGTTTTACATCACGGTACTTCTTCATACCTGTTCCGGCAGGAATATGTTTACCGATGATAACGTTCTCTTTCAGACCAACCAGATGGTCAACTTTACCCTTGATAGCTGCTTCTGTCAGAACCTTTGTTGTCTCCTGGAAGGAAGCGGCTGACAGGAAGGATTCTGTTGCCAGAGAAGCCTTTGTGATACCAAGCATGATCTGCTCTCCGGTAGCCGGCTCTTTTCCTTCTGCAACAAGCTGCTCGTTTACTTCTTCGAACTCAAGAACGTCTACCATTGTTCCAGGCAGGAACTCTGTATCACCCTTCTCTTCGATTCTGATCTTCTTCAGCATCTGACGAACGATAACCTCGATATGCTTATCGTTGATCTCAACACCCTGGAGACGGTATACACGCTGTACTTCCTGGAGCATATAATCCTGTGTTGCACGAAGTCCTTTGATTTTCAGGATATCATGTGGATTTACGCTACCTTCTGTAAGCTCATCTCCGGCTTCAAGCATAACGCCGTCCTGTACTTTGATACGTGATCCGTAAGGAATAAGATAGGATTTGGATTCTCCTGTCTCTTCGTTTGTAACGATAACCTCACGTTTCTTCTTTGTATCACTGAGTGTTGCACGTCCTGCGATCTCTGTGATGATGGCAAGTCCCTTAGGTCTTCTTGCCTCGAAAAGCTCCTCGACACGAGGAAGACCCTGTGTGATATCGTCACCGGCAACTCCACCATTATGGAATGTACGCATAGTAAGCTGTGTACCTGGTTCTCCGATTGACTGAGCGGCCATGATTCCGACTGCCTCACCAACCTGAACTGCCTCACCTGTTGCCATGTTCGCACCATAACATTTGGAGCATACACCGTTCTTACATTTACATGTAAGAATTGTACGGATCTTAACCTGCTCAAGAGGATTTCCGTTCTCGTCAACACCTTTCTTCATCACGCGCTCTGCACGACGAGGTGTAATCATATGGTTTGCTTTTACAAGGACGTTTCCGTCTTTATCTTTAAGATCCTCAGCAGCAAATCTTCCTGTGATACGATCCTGAAGGCTCTCAATCTCTTCATTTCCATCCATGAATGCAGATACATACATTCCCGGAATCGGCTGACCCGGTTTTGCACAATCTGCATCGTGAATGATAAGCTCCTGAGATACGTCTACAAGACGTCTTGTCAGGTAACCGGAATCGGCTGTACGAAGAGCTGTATCGGCCATTCCTTTTCGAGCTCCATGGGCAGACATGAAGTATTCCAGTACGTCAAGACCTTCACGGAAGTTTGACTTGATAGGCAACTCGATCGTACGACCTGTTGTATCAGCCATAAGTCCACGCATACCTGCAAGCTGTTTGATCTGCTTGTCAGATCCACGGGCTCCGGAATCTGCCATCATGAAGATGTTATTGTATTTATCAAGACCTGTCAGCAGTGCCTCTGTCAGTTTATCATCAGTTGCTTTCCATGTCTCAACAACTTCTTTGTAACGCTCTTCCTCTGTGATAAGACCACGTTTATAGTTCTTTGTGATCTTGTCTACTGTATCCTGTGCTTCCTGCATCATCTGCGGTTTCTGCGGTGGTACAGTCATATCGGAAATGGATACTGTCATAGCTGCTCTTGTAGAGAACTTGTATCCGATTGCCTTAACATCATCAAGAACTTCTGCTGTCTGTGTAGCTCCATGAGTGTTGATAACTTTCTCAAGGATCTGCTTCAGCTGTTTCTTACCAACATGGAAGTCAATTTCCATCTTAAGTTCATTTCCCTCAACCTCACGGTCTACAAAACCAAGATCCTGTGGAATGATCTCATTAAACAGAAGACGACCAAGTGTTGCATCGATAGTTCCTGTCTTCTCTTCTCCATTTGCAAGAGTCTTTGTCACACGTACTTTAATCTGTGAGTGAAGTGTGATATATCCATTCTCGTATGCAAGAATAGCCTCGTTCACGCTCTTAAAGAACATGCCCTCTCCCTTTGCACCAGGACGAAGCTGAGTCAGATAGTAAATACCAAGTACCATATCCTGTGAAGGAACGGCTACCGGACCACCATCAGATGGTTTCAGCAAGTTGTTTGGTGAAAGAAGAAGGAAACGGCACTCTGCCTGTGCTTCCTGTGACAGCGGTACATGGACAGCCATCTGGTCTCCATCGAAATCGGCATTGTAAGCTGTACATACCAGTGGATGAAGCTTGATTGCCTTACCTTCTACAAGGATTGGCTCGAATGCCTGGATACCAAGTCTATGCAGAGTAGGGGCACGGTTCAGCATAACCGGATGCTCTTTGATTACTTCTTCAAGCACATCCCATACCTCTGGCTGAAGTCTCTCGACCATTTTCTTTGCATTTTTGATATTGTGTGCTGTTCCGTTCGCTACAAGCTCTTTCATAACGAATGGCTTGAACAGCTCGATTGCCATCTCTTTCGGCAGACCACACTGATAGATCTTCAGTTCTGGTCCAACGACGATAACAGAACGTCCTGAATAGTCAACACGTTTTCCAAGCAGGTTCTGACGGAAACGTCCGGACTTACCTTTCAGCATGTCAGACAGAGACTTGAGTGCTCTGTTTCCAGGTCCTGTTACCGGACGTCCACGACGTCCGTTATCGATCAGCGCATCAACAGCTTCCTGAAGCATACGCTTCTCGTTTCTTACGATAATATCTGGTGCTCCCAGTTCAAGGAGTCTTCTCAGACGGTTATTTCTGTTAATGATTCTTCTGTACAGATCATTCAGGTCAGATGTTGCAAAACGTCCTCCATCCAGCTGTACCATAGGACGCAGATCCGGCGGGATAACCGGGATAGCTGTAAGGATCATCCACTCCGGTCTGTTTCCGGACTCGCGGAATGCTTCTACAACTTCCAGACGTTTTACAATTCTCGCACGCTTCTGTCCTGTTGCATTCTCCAGGCCTGCCTGAAGTTCTGCATATTCTTTCTCAAGGTCAATAGACTCAAGAAGCTCTTTGATGGATTCAGCACCCATACCTACACGGAATGCATGTCTTCCCCATTTTTCCTTTGCTTCCTGATACTCTGCCTCTGAAAGGATCTGCTTGTAAGAGAGATCTGTCTCTCCCTTATCAAGCACGATGTAAGAAGCAAAGTAAAGTACTCTCTCCAGTGTTCTTGGAGAAATATCAAGGATCAGACCCATACGGCTCGGAATTCCTTTGAAGTACCAGATATGGGATACCGGTGCTGCCAGAGCGATGTGTCCCATACGCTCACGACGAACACTGGCCTTTGTGACCTCAACACCACAGCGATCACATACAACGCCCTTATAACGGATCTTTTTGTATTTACCGCAGTGACACTCCCAGTCTTTGCTTGGTCCGAAGATTCTCTCACAGAAAAGTCCGTCCTTCTCCGGCTTCAAAGTCCTGTAATTGATGGTCTCCGGCTTTGTTACCTCACCTCTGGACCACTCCAGGATTTTTTCAGGTGAAGCCAGGCCGATCTTAATCGCATCAAATGTTAACGGTTCATATTGTTGTTCATTGTTATTTGGCATAAAAACGGCTCCTCCTTATTATTCCTCACCCAGGTAATCATCATCATCAAAACTTAAGTTCTCAAGATCGCTGTCGTCCGGCTCTTCGTCCGGTTCAACATCTTCCAGTTCTTCTCCGACAAACTCCTTCTCTGTGAATCCATGCTCTCCGAAAGATTCATTCTCATCACGATACTTTCTGTCTCCTTCGATGATATGACGCAGGTCTGTCTCACCGTAATCAACGCTCTCCATGATCTTAACCTCTGTATTGTCATCACGCAGTACACGGACATCCAGAGCAAGTGACTGGAGCTCTTTAAGAAGAACCTTAAATGACTCAGGAACTCCTGGTTCAGGAATATTCTCTCCCTTAATAATTGCCTCATATGTCTTCACACGTCCTACAACGTCGTCAGACTTCACTGTCAGGATCTCCTGCAGTGTATAAGATGCACCATAAGCCTCCAGGGCCCATACCTCCATCTCTCCGAAACGCTGTCCACCGAACTGAGCTTTTCCACCCAGCGGCTGCTGTGTTACGAGAGAGTAAGGACCAGTAGAACGAGCATGGATCTTGTCGTCTACCAGATGATGCAGTTTCAGATAATGCATGTGTCCGATTGTTACCGGGCTGTCGAAGTACTCTCCTGTACGTCCGTCACGAAGACGAACTTTACCGTCTCTTGACAGCGGAACACCCTTCCAGAGTTCTCTGTGATCTCTGTTCTCAGACAGGAACTGGAGAACTTCCGGACGAAGCTCTTCGCCATGCTTCTTCTCGAACTCATCCCACTCAAGGTTTACATAATCATTTGCCAGATCCAGTGTATCCATAATATCGTTCTCGTTCGCACCTGCGAATACAGGAGTTGATACGTTGAATCCAAGTGCTTTTGCTGCAAGACTCAGATGAATCTCAAGCACCTGTCCGATGTTCATACGAGAAGGCACACCCAGTGGGTTCAGCACGATATCCAGAGGACGTCCATTCGGAAGGAATGGCATATCTTCTACTGGAAGTACACGGGAAACAACACCCTTGTTTCCATGTCGTCCGGCCATCTTATCACCAACGGAGATCTTTCTCTTCTGAGCGATGTAAATACGAACTGCCTGATTTACTCCAGGTGACAGCTCATCTCCGTTTTCTCTTGTAAACACTTTGGCATCTACTACGATACCATATTCTCCATGAGGTACTTTCAGAGATGTATCTCTTACCTCACGTGCTTTCTCACCGAAGATTGCACGAAGCAGTCTCTCTTCAGCAGTCAGCTCTGTCTCTCCCTTTGGAGTTACTTTTCCGACAAGGATATCTCCGGCACGAACCTCAGCACCGATACGGATGATTCCTCTCTCATCCAGATCTTTCAGTGCATCATCACCAACACCTGGGATGTCTCTTGTGATCTCTTCTGGTCCGAGCTTTGTATCTCTTGCTTCTGCTTCATATTCTTCAATATGAACAGATGTGTAGACATCATCCTGAACCAGTCTCTCACTTAAGAGAACAGCATCCTCGTAGTTGTAACCTTCCCATGTCATGAATCCGATCAGTGGGTTCTTACCAAGAGCCATCTCTCCACCGGATGTAGACGGTCCATCAGCGATAACCTGTCCTGCCTCAACGCGTTCACCTTTGTCAACAATTGGTCTCTGGTTGTAGCAGTTGCTCTGGTTACTTCTCTGGAATTTTGTCAGTTTATATGTTTTCTTTGTTCCGTCATCATGTCTGATCGTGATGCTTGTAGATGTAGAGCTTTCAACCACACCAGCTTGCTCTGCAACTTCAGCCACACCGGAGTCAACAGCTGTCTTAACTTCCATACCTGTTCCGACTACCGGAGCTTCTGTTGTAAGAAGCGGTACTGCCTGACGCTGCATGTTAGATCCCATCAGCGCACGGTTGGCATCATCGTTCTGAAGGAACGGAATCAACGCTGTAGCCACGGAGAACACCATCTTAGGTGATACGTCCATGTAATCGAATTTATTTCTTTCGTAGTCCTGTGTTTCCTCACGGTAACGACCGGATACGTTCTTATTAATGAAATGACCTTCTTCATCAAGAGGTGTATTCGCCTGTGCTACATGGTAATTATCCTCTTCATCAGCAGTCATATATACAACTTCATCTGTAACAACCGGGTTCATCGGATCTGTCTTGTCAACTTTACGGTATGGTGCTTCGATAAATCCATACTCGTTGATTCTCGCATAACATGCGAGGGAGTTGATCAGACCGATGTTAGGACCTTCAGGAGTCTCGATAGGACACATTCTTCCATAGTGAGAATAGTGAACGTCGCGGACCTCGAATCCTGCACGGTCTCTTGACAGACCTCCAGGACCAAGTGCGGAGAGACGTCTCTTATGTGTCAGCTCTCCAAGCGGGTTGTTCTGATCCATGAACTGTGACAGCTGGGAAGATCCGAAGAATTCCTTCACTGCTGCTGTTACAGGCTTAATGTTGATCAGGGACTGTGGTGAAATACCATCCTGATCCTGTGTTGTCATTCTCTCACGAACAACTCTTTCCAGTCTGGACAGACCGATTCTGTACTGATTCTGAAGAAGTTCTCCAACCGCACGGATACGTCTGTTACCCAGATGGTCGATATCATCATCATTTCCCATGCCATACTCAAGATGCATGTTGTAGTTGATAGATGCAAAAATATCTTCTTTTGTGATGTGCTTCGGAATCAGATCATGAAGATCTCTCTTAATCAGTCTCTTCATCTCATCTACATCACCTGCAGATTCTTCAATGATTCCTGCAAGAACCGGATAATATACCTGCTCTGTCACGCCAACCTCGGCCGGATCAATATCAACAACAGCCTGGAGGTCAACCATCATATTGGAAAGAACCTTGATATTTCTGGAAGTCTCTTCACCCTCTACCCAGATGTACGGTACTGCCGCATTCTGGATCATATCAGCGATCTCACGAGTAATCTTTGTTCCCTTTTCAGCAACAACTTCACCTGTGATCGCACTTACAGCATCCTCAGCGAGGATCTGTCCTGATACACGGTTCTTAAGAAGAAGCTTCTTATTAAACTTATAACGTCCAACTTTGGCAAGATCATAACGTCTTGGATCAAAGAACATGCTTGTAATCAGGCTTTCTGCACTGTCTACTGCCAGCGGCTCGCCCGGACGGATCTTCTTATAGAGCTCTAACAGACCTTCCTGGTAGTTCTCAGAAGTATCTTTTCCAAAACTTGCAAGAAGTTTTGGCTCTTCACCAAAGAGTTCAATGATCTCTGCATTTGTACCTACTCCAAGTGCACGGATCAGAACTGTGATCGGCACTTTTCTTGTACGGTCTACACGTACATAGAAAACGTCATTGGAATCAGTCTCATATTCCAGCCATGCTCCACGGTTCGGGATAACAGTTGCTGAATAAAGTTTCTTACCGAACTTATCATGTGCGATTCCATAATAGATACCCGGGGAACGCACAAGCTGGCTGACGATAACACGCTCAGCACCATTGATAACAAAAGTACCTGTCTTTGTCATCAGCGGAAGATCTCCCATAAAGATCTCATGCTCGTTAATCTCATCAGTCTCCTTATTATAAAGCCTTACTCTGACTTTCAGAGGTGCTGCATAAGTTGCATCACGTTCTTTACACTCATCAATCGTATATTTTGCATCTTCCTCGCAGAGTGTAAAATCCACAAATTCCAGACTCAGATGACCATTGTAATCTGCGATCGGGGAAATATCATCGAATACCTCTTTCAGTCCTTTGTCAAGAAACCACTGATAGGAATCTTTCTGAACTTCAATGAGGTTAGGCATCTCCAATACTTCTTGCTGCCTGGAATAGCTCATGCGGAAGCTTTTTCCGGTTTTGATGGGACGAATTCTGTTTTTCTCCATTGACGTTTCACTCCTCATTTATTGTTTTTGCAGGCAATAAACTGCCTTTTACGAGTTCCAGTTATATAAAAATGAAAAGAGCCTTGCGACAGTATTCTCTGTCACTATATGGCATACCTTTCCATAATAGCGCATTTTTTACTATATCACAAAGCTCTTTTTATTGTCAACATGATTCTTGTGTTTTTTATATTTTTCTTGACTTTTTTCTCAAGATATGTTATATCTTCCGCTATTCTAAGCTTTTTCCTTTTGAACAGTATCTTTTTTTCAGAAATAACTTCTATATCATATCTTCATAAAGACAGATCAGCTCACGATAAACCTGAACACACCGCTCAATATCCGCAATTTCAACATACTCATCCGGTTTATGAGCCTGTGCAAGATTTCCCGGCCCATAAGACATACAATTCGGATTTCCCAAAAGACCTGCCACAACTGCTGTGTCTGTATAACCCGTGAACGCTGACACAACCGGATCTTTTCCAGTAACTTTTTTCACTGATTCAGATAAAGCTTTCATAAGACCTGACTCCATGTGTGTCTCCACCGGTGGTCTGTCACCTGTAATCTTATAAGAACCCTTTACACCCGGAACTGCATTTTCCCCAATTTCAATTGCTTTTCGAACAATCTTTTCTGCCTCTTGTGTATTCATCGGCGGAACAAGACGCATATCTATCGTCACCATGCTGTGATCTGATACTACATATGGACTGTATCCTCCGGAAATCTGTCCAAATGTAACCGTAGACTTTCCAAGTTCTTCATGTGTCGGTACTTTTGCCATCGCTTTTCGAATCTCTGCGATCATAAATGCGATTCCGGCGATTGCATCTGCCCCCTTCTCCGGCATACTCGCATGTGCAGTAATACCTTCCACATTAAGTTCAAACCAGGTTCTCCCTTTGTGAGCCATCTGAATCATTCCGGAAGTCGGTTCCATATCAAGAACCCAGTCTTCCTTCTGAATCCATCCTTGTTGCACTGCTGCTTCTGACCCTTTCATATCTGCTTCCTCGTCTACAGTTCCGATAAAGACCAATGTTCCTGGAAGTTTTTCTATATCCTCAGCATTCTCTTTCTGTGATTTTGCCATCTCCGCAAATGCTGTCAACGCACTTGCAAGTCCTGACTTCATATCACAAGCTCCTCGTCCCCAGATTTTCCCACCTGAAACTTCTGCGCCGAATGCATTCTTTTTCCATCCTTCGCCCTTAACAACCGTATCCATGTGACAGATAAACACCAGTGCCGGATGCGCTTTCGCACCTTTCATAACACCTTTTACAATTTTTCTTCCCGGCTCTACTTCGTAAGTCTCTGTATCTGCTCCACTTTCTTTCAAATAGTCGCAGATATATTCACCAATCTCGGTTTCCCAGCTTCCCGGATCCGTACTTTCTATCTTAATCAGTTCTCTCGTCAACTCAACTGCATCCATTTCTAACGCCTCTTTCGCAAAAAGACCGCAGAAGCATATCATCTTCTGCGGTCGGAATAAACTTATATTCAGGAAAATTATTTAAGAGTAACCTCTGCTCCCTGCTCTTCAAGTTTAGTTTTGATTTCCTCAGCCTCTGCTTTAGAAACTGCCTCTTTAACTACCTTCGGAGCTCCGTCTACAAGCTCTTTAGCTTCTTTAAGTCCAAGACCTGTGATCTCACGAACAGCCTTGATAACTTTTACTTTAGATGATCCAGCGGATGTAAGCTCTACATCGAACTCATCTTTCTCTGCTGCTCCTGCACCCTCAGCTGCTGCTGCAACTACAACGCCTGCTGCTGCAGATACGCCGAACTCTTCTTCACAAGCTTTAACAAGCTCGTTTAACTCTAATACTGATAACTCTTTGATCGCTTCGATCATTTCAGCTGTTGTCAATTTAGCCATTTTAAATATCCTCCATTTTTCTTTTCATTCTTAATTAATTAGATGAGCATCTGCTCATATATGCTGTCTGTATCCAGATCAGCTGACGCATATTACTCTGCGTCTGTTGCTGTCTCCTCTGCTGCTTCTGCTGGAGCCGCTTCTCCACCCTGCTCTGCGATCTGTTTGATAACACGAGCAAAGTTTGTGATAGGTGACTGTAAGCTTCCAAGCAACTTGGAAAGCAGTTCGTCTCTTGAAGGGATCTTAGCAAGTTCAGAAATACCTGCTACATCATATGCTGTTCCTTCAACTACACCACCCTTAAGTTCAAGTGCCGGAGCATCCTGTGCAAATTTGTAAAGGATTCTTGCCGGTGCTGTTGCGTCATCTTTAGAAATAGCAATAGCGCTTGGTCCTTCCAGGCAGTCATCAAGGGCTGCAAATTCAGTACCCTCGAAAGCTCTCTTCATCATTGTGTTCTTGTAAACTTTGTAGATCACACCAGCTTCTCTAAGCTGTTTACGAAGCTCTGTATCCTGAGCAACTGTAAGTCCACGGTAGTCAACGAGAACTACTGACTGAGCGTCTTTAATCTCTTCTGCAATCTTGTCAACGATTGGCTGTTTTACTTCAACCTTTGCCACTTTTCGGTACACCTCCTTATATTATTCGTGTACTGCCAAAGTTCCCAGCAGATCACTCTGCTGAAACTAAAAAAATCTCCAGGTCCAAAGACGTGGAGGTTCTACAAATTCATACGCATGTAAAAATTCATTCTTCCTCGGTAGGCGTTCATAACTTACGCTTTTCAGCACCTACTGTCTTCGGCAGTTGCTAGGCTATAATACCATGTTATTTTCCATATGTCAAGCCTATTTTTCATCTTTTTCTTTTTTTCTTTTTCAAAAGAGGATCCGCCGAAAGCAGACCCTCCTCTATGACAGTCTCGCAACTGTCTCTTTTACATTTTATTATGCAAGCTTAACCGGGTTAACCTTTACGCCAGGTCCCATTGTAGATGTAAGAGTTACACTCTTCAGGTACTGACCTTTAACAGCGGCTGGTCTAACCTTGTTAATTGCATCGATAAGCGTCTGGAAGTTGTCCGCTAACTGCTCCTCTGTAAAGGATGCTTTTCCAACCGGAACATGGATAATGTTTGTCTTGTCCAGTCTGTACTCAATCTTACCAGCTTTGATATCGTTGATAGCTTTTGTAACGTCCATTGTTACTGTACCAGCCTTCGGGTTTGGCATAAGTCCCTTAGGTCCGAGTACACGTCCAAGACGTCCAACAACACCCATCATATCCGGTGTAGCAACTACAACGTCGAAGTCAAGCCATCCCTCGTTCTGAATCTTCGGGATCAGTTCGTCTCCTCCAACGAAGTCAGCACCTGCTGCTTTTGCTTCCTCTGCCTTAGCGTCCTTAGCGAACACAAGGATGCGAACCTTCTTACCTGTTCCGTGTGGAAGAACTACAGCACCACGGATCTGCTGATCAGCGTGACGTCCGTCACAACCTGTTCTGATATGAGCCTCGATTGTCTCGTCAAACTTTGCTGTTGCTGATTTCTTTACTAATGCTACTGCTTCTGCAGGATCATAGAGATTTCCTCTTTCGATCAGTTTTGCAGCTTCGATATATTTTTTTCCTCGTTTCATTTTACAATAACCTCCTTGTGGTATTGGCGGGAACTTGCCCCTCCCACTTTATGAATTTACTAAACAATTGAACTCTCAGCGCTCTCTCCCCCGAGGACACCGGAAAAGGTCGGCTGATTGTATCCTACAATATAATCGTTATAAAATCTGGATTAGTCTTCTACAACTACACCCATGGAACGGCATGTTCCAGCGATCATGCTCTCAGCAGCCTCTACTGTAGCTGCGTTCAGGTCTGGCATCTTCTTTTCAGCGATCTCTCTAACCTGAGCTTTTGTGATTGTAGCAACTTTTGTCTTGTTCGGTACACCAGAACCGGACTGAATCTTACAAGCTTTCTTAATAAGAACTGCTGCCGGTGGTGTCTTTGTGATGAAGCTGAAGCTTCTGTCATTGTAAACAGTGATTACTACAGGGATGATAAGATCTCCCTGATCTGCTGTTCTAGCATTGAACTGTTTTGTAAATTCTACGATGTTTACACCGTGCTGTCCAAGTGCAGGACCAACCGGTGGTGCCGGAGTTGCCTTTCCAGCAGGAATCTGTAATTTGATATATCCTTCTACTTTTTTTGCCATTTCAATTACCTCCTTGTGGTATTGGCGGGATTCTCATCCCTCCCACGCAATTTTAATCCATTTTCTTCACTTCTGAAAAACCAAGTTCAACCGGAGTTTCTCGGCCAAACAGCTCAACATTGATTGTCAGACTCTTCTTCTGTTCGTTGATTGTCTGAACAGCTCCAACTGTTCCTTCCCATGCACCGCTAAGTACAGTTACAACATCACCGATCTCAAGATCAAGGATCACATCATCCTGTTTGATTCCAAGGTTCTCCATCTCACTCTCATCAAGCGGTACCGGCTTGGATCCAGGTCCGACGAATCCCGTAACACCTCTTGTGTTTCTTACAACATACCAAGTGTCATCATTCATGATCATGTGGATCATAACATATCCAGGAAACATCTTTCTCTGTACGACCTTTTCCACTCCATTACGTATCTCAGGTACTTCCTCAAGTGGAACACGAACTTCCAAAATCTGGTCTTCCAGATGACGAGTCTCAATTGTCTTGTCAATGTTTGCTTTTACTTTGTTCTCATACCCTGAATAGGTATGAACGACGTACCATTTTGCCTCTGACATAAAATCACCTTTCTGCTGCGATCAACTATTTCACTAAAAAGTCAATTCCATATCTCAAAAGCGCATCAACTACTGAGATCAGCGCTCCAAGCACTACGGAGACAGCAACAACTGCCGTGGTCTGTTTAGCAAGTGTATTCTTGTCTGGCCAAACGATCTTCTTGAACTCTGCCTTAAGTCCTTTGAACCAGCTCTTTTTCTGAGTTTTTGTATTCTCACCCATAATTCCACTTCCTTTCGACAACAATTATTTTGTCTCTTTGTGCAGTGTGTGTGATTTGCAGAATCTGCAGTACTTCTTGGTTTCCATGCGTTCCGGATGAGTCTTCTTATCCTTTGTCATGTTGTAGTTACGGTTCTTGCATTCCGTACATTCCAGAGTAATTCTTGTGCGCACAACTTCCACCTCGCTTTTAATATATTCACCTACGTGTTGCTGATGGTTGCGAGCCATCAATTTTTAGGCATAAAAAAAAAGCCTACTTCCATTCGCCCAAACATTGTATCATGGGGACAAACAGAAGTCAAGCCTCTTTCTTAATTTTTCAATTTAGCATTTCTATATCCGCTACTTTGTGTTTACATCCGCAGTTCCGTATCATTCACCTTGTTCTTCCGACTTCTCATCGTAAGTGTCAAGGAAATGATGCTTCTCACCTTTTGACTTATACGCAACTACAGTATCCAGATTTACATTTTCAACACTCTTGAAAATATTCCCTTCCACATATGGATTTACTTTTTTCAATGTAGCGATTAATTCTTTGATTTCTTTACGCTTAGAAAGATTCTCTTCATTCTCAGTTGTAGCGCACGCTTCTGTAAACTTACATGCACACTGAAGAAAATGCAGATCATTATAATCTCTCCATGCTTTGATATCTTCTTCGCGAACCATATAGAGCGGTCGGATCAGTTCCATTCCTTCAAAATTTGTACTATGCAGCTTCGGCATCATCGTCTGCACCTGCGCTGAATAGAGCATCCCCATGAGGATTGTCTCAATCACATCATCATAATGATGTCCTAATGCAATCTTATTGCATCCCATCTTCTGCGCATGACTATACAGATATCCACGACGCATTCTTGCACAGAGATAACATGGTGACTTTTCTATATTAAAAACTGATTCGAAAATATCTGATTCAAAAACCTCTATCGGAATCTCCAGACGCTTTGCATTCTCCTCTATCACCTGACGGTTAACCGGACTGTACCCTGGATCCATCACAAGAAACTTCACCTCAAAATCAAACTTATTATGACGCTTCAGTTCTTGAAAAAGCTTTGCCAGCAACATAGAATCTTTTCCTCCGGAAATACAGACAGCAATTCTGTCTCCCGGTTTTACAAGTTCATATTCATTGATTGCCTTTGTAAATTTACACCAGATATTCTTCCTGAATTTCTTGCGCAGACTCTGCTCTACTTCCTCCGCAAAGCTTAATTCTTTCTTTGACTTACTCATCTCTCTTCCCCTGTCGTTCTATTCACATTTTGCCAAATCTTTAATCACTTCACCTGCAATGATCAACCCTGCCACTGATGGCACAAATGCCACACTGCCCGGAGTGGATCTGCGTTTTGCAGCCTTGTATTCCAGATTTTCCTGACAAGTTTCCTCCACATTGCAATTATCTGAAGTATCTTCCAATGGACGGATCGGCTCTTCTTCTGAATATACAACTTTCAGTTTCTTAACACCGCGTTTCTTTAATTCTCGTCGCATTACCTTCGCAAGTGGGCATACCTTAGTCTTATAAATATCCGTCACACGAAACGCACTTGCATCAAGCTTATTCCCCGCCCCCATGCTGCTGATGATCGGTATATCCAATTCTTTACACTTCATAACTAAAGCAATTTTAGCTGTCACTGTATCTACCGCATCCACAACATAGTCATATTCTTCAAAAGGAAATTCATCTGCATTATCCGGCAGAAAGAAACAATTGTGAATGTTCACTTCCGCCTCCGGATTAATATCGAGAATCCTGTCCTTCATCACTTCTGTTTTATATTGACCAACCGTCTTTCTCGTTGCAATAATCTGTCGGTTCAGATTACTCATACAGACTTTATCATTATCGATCAGATCCAGCTTTCCAACTCCGCTTCTTGCAAGAGCTTCACACACGTATCCACCGACACCACCGATACCAAATACTGCAACGCGAGCATCTTCCAGCCTATTCATTGCTTCCTTGCCTAAAAGCAGTTCTGTTCTCGAAAACTGTGTTAACATTCTCGGTTCTCCTCTTCTATTCCTCTTACATAAATGTTCCGCCGCCCGGACCGCCTCCCAGGCACAGTCCGCCACCGTTACAGCAAATATTGCACATCAGATTGGCAATACATAATTTCACGCACCAGCTGCTATTATAGGTTCCGGGATATCCGTACATCGTCTGTCTTGTCTGATACCAGTTTCCTCCACCTTCCAGCTGTTGAAGCAACATCTGATACTGCATATTCTGTGGCTCCAGACGAACTGCTTCTCTCGCATGTTCCAATGCGGTCACGTTATTTCCTAATCCGGAATTCGCCGATGCGCTGTAGAAATACCATCTTGCACTATGCTGACTGATTCCGTCAAGTACGTTAAGAGCCTCTTTATAATGTCCGCTTCGTATGTAATTAGCTGCCGCATTCAGATGTGCATCTTCCTCACTCATCCCGGAAGTTCTACCCGTACTTCCTGCTGAACCATATCCATAAGAACCAAAACCGCCGAATCCTCCAAACGGGTCGTAACCTCCATAACCTGAGCCATCACTCGAACCATATCCGGAAGTATATCCTTTTTCGCGTTCATCCATAATCTGCTGATAAGCCTGCTGCACTTCCTTAAACTTCGCCTCAGCCTCATCTTTCTTCGGATTATTGATATTCGCATCCGGATGATATTGTCTGCTCAGCTTTCGATAAGCTTTCTTCACATCCTCATCCGTAGCATTTCTGTCTACACCTAATATACTGTATGGATCTGACATCCTTCCCGTCCTCTCATTCTTTCTCTCGCATTCATTCTAACACTCACTACCTATCATAACAGATGGTTTCTCTCCAGTAAACACATCAACTCTTCTTAATAAATGTTGTTCCACACTTCGGGCATCGGATCTCAATCTTTCCTTTCCCCTTCGGAATACGAATCTTCTGTTTGCACCCCGGACATTTATAAATATGATATGCCTTTCTTTGCGCCAGACTGTTCTTCTGCTGCTGAATATAAGTCCTAATCTTGTATGTCTTTGCAAGATACTTCTGATTTTCCGCATATCGTTTAGATATATTTTTGGAAAATATACGGAAATAACAATAAATGATCAATACCCATCCAAGTAAATAGAATAATGATCCTGCCCTTCCCCCTGCAAAAAATGAGGACAAGAGTACTACTACCAGTCCAGCAATGAGCAGACCTTTAGAAAACTGATCCACACCATATCTGCCCTGCATAAAACGTAAAAATTTTTCTTTCATACAAATCCTTCTTTCTTGATAAATCTGCTCATGCACATTTTTACTGCCCATACTTCTCTGCTGTGCATCTCGCCAATTATATTATCTCTAAAAACGATATGTGCTTTATTCTGCGCTGTTTTCACTCAAAAGTCAATTAAATAAATATAAAATGTGGTAACTGTCCAAAGGAAACGCACCGAATTTTCTTCGTTTTCTCCAAACAGTTACCAGTCTTTATTGATTCAATATATTATTACAGATTTCATCCGAGATCAGGTACACGATCCTGGAATCATTCATCATGACATATCTGTCTCCACTTCCATTTTCACCACCGATATAAAGTGTCATTGTCTGATCTTTAGCATCACTTGTATAAGTGACTTCTACCGTTATTCTGGAAGTATCATCCAGACCATACCCTGCAAGATCCACATCATCTACAGAATAGTCCGCCGCCTCTGACAGCTTCACAGCACCAAGTCCTCCGGCTACTGCTGCAACATCTTCTTCCTGATCTTCATTTTCGGAATCATAGGTGATTGTCTCACCGTTCTGTGTGATCACTTCTTTTTTCAGATTTCCACTTCCGATACTTGGATAAGTATCCAGCTGAGCGATCTGATCCAGTTCTGTCTGGATATCATCCAATGAAGTCGCCGGAATTGTATAAACCTTTTCCGTATCGTCCACTGTCGCATAGTAATCATTTCCGGTCGCATTCCCAACCTTGATTGTTGTCACAGTTCCATCTTCATCTGTCAGTGTAACTGTATAAGTCGGATGATCTAATCCATATTCTTCCAGCGCATCCGCATCCTCAAGTTCTCGATCCGCACTCAACTGTCCCATAGCATCAGCCACTGTCTTCGGATAACTCTGACGCAATGGAAAATCTTTATCTACGGTATAGTACCAGGTATCTCCGTCTTTCTCAAAATTCATTTCACCCGTACCAAGATTATATTTCACCCCGGTAATCTCTGAGGTCTTCAGGTCTGTCACTTTCACCGTTTCTTCTTCCTTGGAATCCTGCTTCTTATTCCATGTGCTTAAGGCAAAATAGAGGATAAGGAGCAACACCAGAACACCGATCAGAATCAATGGCCCTTCCTTTTTCTTCATTCTAATTTTCTTCCTCCTTAAGCTTTTCTTCTTCTGAACCATACGCTGAATCCGGCGATAAGAATCACTGCCGGGATTCCAAAGATTACAAGAAGGCTGAACAGACCGGCATGCTGTATCGTATTATACTCTGTTCCAAGACTCTTTGCCTCGATGGACAGATTCTGTACTCCGTCAAAGTTTGCACTTACTGCATTCATAAAGATCTGTGTATTCTCAAGCTGTGAAAATGCATCTGTAATATTCTGATCGATCAGACTTCCTGCGGAGATCACCGTCAGACGGGCTTCTGTTGTACTGCTTTCCTCAGAATCTTCCGTACTTTCACTATCATCAGTTGTTGTATCTGTTGCCTCGGCATCTGAACTATCCGAAGAAGAATCATCTCCCGAAGAAATTGTCTCTGTTGCGACAACTCCAAGTTCATACGTTCCCTGTTTCTGTTCGGACTCTGTTACTGCGTATCCATTTTCCGATGTCTCCATAAATGCACTTGTTGTTATCGTATCTCGTGTCGGATCTGTCAATGTCATTCCTTGTGCATTCGTCAAAAGCACCATCTGAGAACTGATTCCGTTCGCAAGATCACCGGATACATTCAGCTGAGGGAAGATATAATATGGCTGGTTCTGATAACATCTTGTCGGATCCGCAATATAACCATCTACACCTTCAATTCCATACACCTTCAGCACACTTGCCAGATTTGGAAAATCCGTCAGAGAGGTGTCCCCAAGCAGACACATCACTTTTCCGCCTGCTGCCAGATAATTTGTCAGAAGTGTCACTTCATTTTCTGAAAGGTCATTCGTCGGTGCATTCATAAGCAGAAGATCACAATCATCCGGAATGGAATCTGCCATCAGAAGGTTCAGTTCTGTCAGCGTGTAATTATTTTTACTCATCAAATCTGTAACTGTAGATGACAGTTCCGCCTCTCCATGCCCGCTTACTTTATAGATTGTCTTCTGCACATCACTTGTCACATAATTCACCGCACTTGTCAACTGGCCATCTCCGTCAAATTCTGAATAAGATGCATTTCCTGAATAATAATAGGAAGACATATCCATAACAAGAATCTTGTCAAAAGAAATAGTTGTTGTCTTTCCTGTTGCTTCACAAGATACAACGATTGTATTTTCGGATGCATTATACTCTGTCAATGCTGACGGATGCAGAACCGGATCGATCCACTCAACATTAATCTTATCTGAAAGTGCTGCATATTTACTGATAAATGTCTTAATCCTGTCATCCGTGTCTTTCTTTACCGCAAGAACTTTCATATCGACTTTATCATTCAATCCGCTCAGCAGATCCTTTGTTGTATCTGAAATTTCATAAATCTTTGTACTGCTCATATCCAGATTGCGATAAGCTTCCGGGATCTGTCCGATTACCAGATTGAACACAATAACAATCGCGATTACAAGTACTGTCAGCCCCACACTGTAAGATCCGTGCTTTGTACCGGAGGTGTGGAACATCCCTTTGATCTTTCCCGTTGTTTTCTTTCTTCTATCCACTTTCATGCCCTCCTAATTCCAACGTCTCTTCTGGATTGCCTGTACTGTCAGGAACACAAAGACTACGATCAGTGAAAGATACAGCGCGATTCCTGTTATATCTACAATACTGTTCGAAGTGATATCCGTAAATACATCTGCAAGTGCCAGTCTTCCAAGCATCTTTGTCAGCAGGTTTTCATAAAGACTTGATTTCACAAAGTACACGACCACACCGGCGATCACACCAACTGCTTCGATCACACCGGCAATCACTATATTTCCTGTCATCTGATAAATATAAACAACAATCAGAGTCAGAATGATAAGCACACCGACCAATCCGCTGACTGCACTGCTTGGAAGCATGGAAAGAATTCCATTCCAAAGATACAGGATAAGCAGAATACCAAATGTACTGATAAATGCGATCATCTGACTTTCTGTCAGAGCAGACAGGAACATGCCGATCGCTGCATATACACAGCCCAACAGGAAGAATACCCCGATGGATATGTAATCTACTTTCAGATATGCAGTTCCTTGTGCCTTAATGATTAATGGGAACGCACAGAAGATCACATTCGGGATTCCAATTACCGTTACCATTGCAAGATATTTTCCAAGCACAACCTTCCACAGACTGACCGGAGCTGTCAGAAGCAGCTGATCTGTCTTATTTTTACGCTCTTCTGAAAAACTGCGCATCGTGATCAGCGGAATCCCTACTATAAATACGATCAATGTACCTGAAAGCGTATAGGAAAAGTATGGATATCCGGCTGTCAGGTTATATGCCATAAAGTAGATTCCTGTAAATGCAATAAGAAATGCAACAAACACGCATCCCACCATAGACTGAAAATAGGAGCGTACTTCTCTTTTATAAATCGCCAGCATCTTTCATGTCCTCCGTTTCCTTCTTCTTCGCCTTTTCTGCATATTCTTCTGTTGCCCTGTCGCTCTGCGTCAGTTCCATAAAGACATCTTCAAGACTTACCTGCAGCGGATTCAGTTTCAGCAGTGGCTGATGATTCTGTGCAAATGCCTGAAATACTTTCTCACGTATATCTGTATTTTTCTTTTCCTGAACCTGAGCCCATGTGATTCCATTTTCCAGATGCTTTGTAGAAATGCTTCGAATTCCATCTACTGTCTCAAGAATTCTTCGAACTTCGTCCGGGCTTGCTTTCGTCTCGATCTCAATCAGATCAGAATCTCCCAGATTCCGTTCCAGGTTCTCCGGTGTGTCACTTGCGACCAGTTTTCCTTTGGAAATGATCAAAATATAATCGCAGACTTCACGGACTTCCGCCAGAATATGAGAACTCAAAATCACTGTGTGTTTCGTTGCAAGCTGTCGGATCAGTTCACGGATCTCTATGATCTGTTTTGGATCAAGTCCGACACTTGGTTCATCAAGAATAATGATCTCCGGAAATCCAAGCACTGCCTGTGCCAGTCCGACTCTCTGACGGTATCCTTTCGACAGATTCCTGATCAGACGGTTTTCCACTTCCCAGATCTTCACCATCTTCTCTACTTCATTGATAGACTCTTCTCTTTTATTCTTAGCGATTCCTTTCAACTCCGCTACAAATTCCAGATATTCACGAACTGTCATCTCCATATACAACGGTGGCAATTCCGGCAGATAACCAATCTGCTTTTTCGCCTCCTCAGGTTCTTTCAGAATATCATGTCCATTAATCAGTACTTCTCCTTCGGTAGCACCAAGGTATCCTGTCATAATATTCATCGTTGTTGATTTTCCCGCCCCATTCGGTCCAAGAAAGCCGTAGACATGCCCTTCCTCTATTGTGAAGTTTAAATGATCTACTGCTGTATGATTTCCATACTTCTTCACAAGATTCTTTACTTCTATCAAAGTCTTACCTCCCTATATTTCTTCCAGTCTATATCTATGCAGACAAACCGAGATTTTTGACCTTTCAAAAGTATCAGGATTCTGTGAATGTTTTGTGTTATAAATGTGACAGTTCTATTTCTTACAAAAAGAACAAAGCACTCTCTGCATTGTTCCATACAAGAACCAACACAAAGAATGCTTCTTTTTTACTTTTCGTATTCCTTACAAACCAGATCTGCAATGATCTGCTGCCCCTGAGAATCCGGATGTACTCCGTCTTTCTGCAGATGAGATGTCACAGATGACTGATACACATCCGCAACTTCATAATCGTATTTTCCCGCACGTTTTTCAATGATCGCGTTCATATTTTCAATAATGTCTTCTACAATTTTATTCAGCGTAGATGGAAGCTTCATATTTCCTGCCGGATTATAAATTGTAGTCACGATCACTTTTGCATCGTCCTTTTTCAATGAATTTACTGTCTTCATCATCTGGATCCATTCTTTTTCAAAGGAATTATAATCCCAGTTGTTCAACGCGTTGATCGCACTCAGCACAAGCAGCGGATTCTTCTTTACAGACTCTTTCAAAGATGCAAGTGCCTCATCCGCACTTTTAAATTTTGTATCTGTCTTCAGGATTTCCTGAACCACACGCTTACATTCGTTGAGCAGGTCATTCGAACCAATTGTTATAAAAATAACATCTGCTTTTGTAAGATTCGTCTGCACATCCTGCTTTGACAAATACTTTTCGTTCAATCCTGCTGTATCAAGACCTGTTCTTGCATAATTGTGATAAATATATCTGCACCCTTCGCTATATGCTATTTCCTTTGCTGCCAGACTTCCATAATTCTCCATCCAGGATTTATCGCAAGTGTAACCTTTCGCAATACTGTCTCCAAGTACTGTGCAATAAAGCTGATGTGGGCGTGCCGTTTCCTCCGTATTTTCTGTTCCGAATACCGGAAGAGTCTCTGTCAGCAGCATCCCTGCGCTGAGCAGAACTGCCAACATCCTTCTTCCGTATCTTGAAATCCTTCCTTTTCTTTCTCTCATTCCATTTTGTTTCATTTTCCGCACCTGCCTGTATTCTGTCCTTCTTCGTAGCTGTCCCTATTATTGCCTTATGCTTTTAGATTTCCCATTTTGCCTGACTTCCATGCTCCGTCTTTGTAATATTTAATTTCCAGTCAATCTGCTCTTTCAATTCATTTACATGGGAAATGATTCCAACCAGTCCTTTCTCTCCTGCAAGTTCTTTGAGAATCTGAATCGCACGATCTCTTGATGCATCATCCAGAGATCCGAATCCTTCATCTACAAACATCGTCTCCAGACTTACAGCTCCCGCCGTATTCTGAATAATATCTGCAAGTCCCAATGCCATTGATAAGGCTGCCATGAAGGATTCTCCTCCTGAAAGAGACTTCACATCTCTGACAGAATCTGTCACCAGATCATAGACATCCAGATCAAGGCCGGCCTGTCCCTGACTGCTCAGATCCTGAATCTCCCTGCACTGTAAAATAAATTCATTTGATGTCATCCGCGCCAGCCTGCGGTTTGCCGCCTGAATGATCTGCCGGAAATAAGTCCGCTGTACATACGTCTCAAAATCAAGTTTCACACTGCCGCTCAAATTGCCATTTGCAGTCTTGCTCAGGTTGGAAAGTACCTCATATTCTTTTCGCAGAGCTTCCTGCGAAGAAAAATATTGTTTCAGATTCTTGTACGCATTCTGGTTACCTGTCCATCTGCTGTGAAGCTGCATCTGATGATCCTGTTTTTCTTTCAACAGATGTTCTACTTCATTTCGCTTTTCTATCTCCTGCTGCGGATCTTCCCGCTTTTCGCCTGCAGTCTGTTCCTTCAGCGTCTCGATCTTTGCCTTTTTCTCTAACAGCTGGCGGTCATGTTCTCTCACTTCTTTGTCTTTCTCCCGCCACCCTTCGATCCACTGTTTCGCCTCACGGAATTCTTCCTGTGAAGTAAATTCCTGTCGACTGATCTCCTCTCGGAACTCTTCCTGCTCTTTTACAAAACGCTTCTCAAGTTCTGTTTTCTGACTTCGAAGTCCCTCTAGCTTTCCTGCCTGACGTCTGCTTTCCTCCGTCATCTTACGGCACTGTTCCTGTGCCTGCTTTGTTTCATTCTTCTTCTGATCCAGTTCAACCTTCATCTTCTGAAGCTCTTCTTTCACCTGCTCTTCTTTCACAGGATTATCTCCGAGAATACGTTGTTCTGATTCAAGCTGTGCTTTACATATCTGAAACTTTTCCTGCTGCTGTATTCGTTTTTGTTCCAGCAGATCACGTCTTTGCTTCAGTTTCTCTACCGTCTCTTTATCCGGTGCTTCTCCGGAAATCTTTGCCGGATGCGGATGTTCTACTGATCCGCAGACCGGACACGGCGTGCCTTCCTGTAATTCCTTTGCCAGGATTCCCGCCTGCTCCTGAAAGAATTTCGCATATGCTTCCTCATACTGAGCTGATGCTTCCTGACAATTCTGTATACAACGCTGCATTGCCCCTGTCTGATTTTCATATTCTTTCGAATACTTACGCACATTTGCGTAATGTGGAAGAAGATCCGATAACTGTGAAATTCTTTTCAGCATTTCCGGTTCTACCTTTGCAAAAACTTCTTCCAATTCTTCCGCTTTTTCTTTAACCTCAGAAAGTTCCTTTTCCTGTTCCTTCTGCCATACAGTAATCTGCTCGATCTCGCCCTGTATCTGCCGCACGGATTTCGCTGTTCGAAGAGCCTGCACTTCCAAATGTCTCGCCTGCTCTGCCCGGTGTCCAAGCCCTGCCTGAACCCGACAAGTTTCCATCTCGTCCTGTTTTGCATTCAGAAGAAGCAAACTCTTCTCTTCCATTTCCAAACGGTCAAATATCTTATTCTTCTCTTCTTTCTTCTGAATCAGCATTCGAAGTGTTTCTGACTGTTTCTTAAGTTCCTCTGATTCTTTCTTTAAGACTTTTCCACAACTTTCTTCATATTCGAGAAAGTTTTTCACAGCCTCCAGAACCTTTTCCCCTTCCGGCATGGATAACTCACAGAGTTCTTTCCACTGGTCTGCCAGATCCTGCTGCTCTGTGTCCTCCGATTCCACACGCTCCATCTCACGCCGAATGTCTGATTCACTTTCCTTCAGCGCAATATACAGATCTTTTCCTTTTTCTTTCAGTGCTTCCTGAATCCGCCAGTAGGTCTGTGTCTGGAAAATCTGTGAGAAGATTTTTTTACGTTCTTTCGATTCTGCATGAAGAAGCTTTAAGAAATCTCCCTGCGCAATCATGGCAATCTGTGTAAACTGTCCCGCATCAAGACCAATGATTTCCTGAATCTTCTGGTCTGTCTCTCGCTTCTTCCCCTGATATTCCCTTCCGTCCGGAAGAAGGAGACTTACCTTCGCTGTCTCTTTCACATACCGGAGGCTTCCATCTGCTTTTCTTCTCTTCCCTACCCGGAGATATTCCGGATTACGGCGCACGGTATATTCCTGTCCCCGATAAGAAAACACATATTCAACATAAGTGTCTGTGTCTTCTGATGCATACTGGCTGCGCATCATATTTCCATCTCTGCGTCCGCCACTCGTCCGGTCATACAGCGCATACATGATTGCATCAAAGATGGTTGTTTTTCCTGCCCCCGTATCTCCGGTAATCAGAAATAATCCGCTGTGAATCTTTGTAAAATCTATCTCCTGGACGCCCGCATAAGATCCGAATGCGGACATCGTCAATCTCACCGGTCTCATACGTCTTCCCCTTTCATTTCACTTAGAATCTCTCTTAAGATCTTTTGTTCCTGCTCAGACATTTCCTGCCCTTGCATCTCTTTGTAGAAATCACAAAATGTTTCAAACGGAGTACCGATCCGTATCTGTTCTTCAGAAAATTCCAGCTTCTGTCTTGTTCTCTCATTATCCATCCGCACTTCTAGAATATGATGGAACTTTCTTTCCAACTGTTCCTTCGGTTTGTACGGATCAACCTCATCTGTCAGCGTTACACTGACATAATCTTCACTCCCGGTTCCGTCCTCCGCTTCAAGGATCTCTTCCAGCGTTCCCCTGAGTTTTCTCACATCACGAAGTGGATGCAGCGGCAGCTTCTGAATCTCCGGCTCGCTCCCTTTTTCTTTCAGTTCAACTACATGAAGTGTCTTCTTCTGGTTTGCTTCGCTGACTGAATATTTCAACAATGTTCCGCAGTAGCGGATCTTCTCCTGTCCGACTCTCTGTGCACCATGTAAATGTCCAAGTGCCACATAGTCAAACTCCTGCACTGCGGAAATATCTACATTATCAATGCCTCCAACAGATAATACTTCCGAATCACAGGTTACCGGAGACTCTCCTTTTCCTGTATAAAACTGATGGGAAACCAGTACATTTCTTCTGGAAAAATCAATCTTCTCCCTCTCCAGAATTCCTTGTACAGCTGCCGTATAACTCTCCGGCACATCTCCGCCAAAGATCTTGCGTACATATCCCGGCTTCAAAAATGGAAGCAGCCAGAAATCCGTTTCACCAAATTCATCTGTCAAAGTAATCTTTTTCAGACCATCCTCTTCTTCCTCTGGAGCCTGACCCGCAATATAAATCTGATGGCTTCCAAGCAAACGACTGGCATAATCAAGCCGCTGTGCCGAATCATGATTTCCCGATATGATAAGAACCGGAATCACCGGTTCAATCTTAGCCAGAGCTGTCAAGAATTCATCAAACAAGCTGACTGCTTCTGCCGACGGCACGGATTTATCATAAATGTCTCCTGCGATAACAATTGCATCCGGATGTATGGACGCTGCATATGAAAGAACCTCCGCAAGGATATGTTCCTGATCCTCCCGGAGGTTATAGTGATGTAATTGCTTTCCTATATGCAGGTCTGATAAATGAAAAAATTTCATATCGTCACCTCATTACAGTAAATTTACTTCTTTCCCGGATTCTTCCAGATCCAGATTGCTGCTACAATACCAAGCATATACAGAATGTTCACAAGAACGACCGGATTATCCTTCAGTAAAGCGACAACCGCTACAATTGCTGCAAGTATCGCCGCAAGCTGAAGCACCTTGAGAAGCTTCTCATTCCGGCTCTGTCTTGCTTTCTGTAAGCATTCCAGTCTGCGCTGTTCCAACGTCAGATATTCCAGCATATCTTCCGGCCGGATCTTAGAAAGAATCACTTCTTCCCTGGAAAATTTCTTCTCCCCGCTGCGGTGGAAAATACTCTTGATCTGATCGATCTTTTCCTTCCGGTTCTGCGGATCTTTAACCGCCTGCTCATACTCTTCCTCGGCTACACGATCCTCCGCAGTCTCTTTGTAATAATCTTCCAGCTTCTGCGCCGGTTCTACCGGTGGCTGTACAGGATGTGTTGGCTCCGTATTCACCGGTGATATCGCCTCTGTCTTCACCGGCGGAATCTCCTCCGCATCCACCGGCTGCTCGACTACTCCTGATGTATTCACTTCATCTATCACTTTATTTTCCTCAGACACGTTAGTCCTCCTTTTTATCTTCTCTGCATCAATCCTGAAAATGATACCTGCTATTCGCATATCAACATGTAAATTATAGCAAATGCACGAAAAATATACAACCAACAGGAAATGGACTTAGTGTCGATTAATCACATTTTCATTACTACTTTTGTTCCTCCGCTCCCGGAAGTTTCACCATCTTCGGCGCATGCTTAAGTGCCGGAATGATCTTTGCGATCAAATCAGATGTACGAATTTTCAGACTGGATGTGTTGATGCACGGATGACAGCCAAAATACGGATCTTTCATTACATCCTCATCGATCAGAAGCTGTACTTTCCCCTCTGTATCATTCATAAGTCCCATAACGCTGACGGATCCCGGTGTAATATCCAGATACTTCTCCATATACTCCGGTTTTGCAAAGGAAAGTCTGGCAGAGCCTATCTGTGCCGACAGATTCTTTGTCTTGAATGGCTTGTCACCCGGCATCAGAAGCAGATAAAAGTCTGTTTCCTGTCGATTGCAAAGGAACAAGTTCTTGCAGATTGCGGTTCCATCTCCAAGTGTTCTATCGATCTCTTCACAGGCTTCCATCGTCATTGCCGCCTCATGGTCTACTCTCTGATATTCCACACCAAGCTTGTCGAGGAAATCATATACCCTGATTTCCTTTTCTAATCTTCCTTCTGTGTTTTCTGGTCTTCCATTCTCTAATTTCATATTATCAACTCCTCTGTCATACTAACCTAAGTGCTCTATATCTGTCAAAACATGCAAATATTTCCTGTCTTCTCGGCACTGCCATACAGGATACACTGGATGTACTCTCGCATAATTCCGCCAGCGATTTATTCTGGATCACTTCTTCCAGCTCATCTACAATCCGGATCAGATTCTTCTTTCCATCGATCAAATATTTCTGTGCATATCGTACACAGTATCCAAGTGCTGCCACCTGTTCGCTATCCGCAATCTGCTCTAAGTATCTCAGATCGATCGTATCCCGGTTGATCATCACAGATTCTTTCCCCATCGTCTTCATCTTGATCCTGTCATTTCCGCGAAATGCTTTATCCGGTCGCGGCACTCTGTCATAAGTCGGTTTCTCTGCCGGCTGCTCCGGCACGCTGATCTGTGGGAAATTCTCTGCTTCTTTTTTCGCCAGTACTGTAATGTCTTTCGGAACATAACGATCCATCTGGATAATACTGTCTGCAATATGGAAATAAGCTCCCGAACTTCCTGCAACGATCACTGTCGAGATTCCATAGTTTTCATACAATTCCCTGATTCTTTCAATAAATGGTGTGATCGGTTCCATCTCTCTGTGGATCACGCGCTGCATCAGCTCATCACGGATCATAAAGTTCGTTGCACTCGTATCTTCATCAATCAGGAACAGAGATGTTCCCGCCTCAATTCCTTCAATCACATTTGCCGCCTGTGAAGTACTTCCACTTGCATCTTCTGTACAGAATGATGTCGTATCTTTTCTGTTCGGAAGATCGTTGATGAACATGGAAATATCTGTCTTCTGGATACTTCTTCCATCCTCCGCACGCAATTTCACTGCTGTCGCATCTGTGATCACATACTCTCTTCCATCCCCTGCGATGTGATTGTACACTCCAAGTTCCAATGCTTTCAAAAGTGTTGATTTTCCGTGATAACCTCCGCCGACGATCAAGGTAATCCCCCTACGGATTCCCATACCGATAATCTTTCCTTTATGCGGAAGTTCCAATGTCACTTCCTGTTCCTTCGGAGACTGGAAGGCGATTCCGTCACGCATCGGCCGGGATGAGATTCCGGATTCCCTTGGCAGTACACTTTCGTTTGCCACGAAGGCACAAAGACCAAGTTTCGGAAGTTCTTTACGGATATACTCCTGGTCTTCTGCCAGATCTACGATTCTTCTCAATCTCTTTGCATCCAGATTCTTGTAAAACAGGGATGCCTTTACACACTCCGGAACAAAATCAAATAAAATCTTCTCTAACTCTCTCGCATTGATTGTTCGCCCATTTGCCGGAAATCCGATTTCCATTCTAAGAAGGATATTTCCGTTCTCCGGCTGAATCTGACACGCTGTTCTCTCCAGAACTTCCTGTCCGCATCTGCTGACAGAGATCAGACCACTCTTACCTGAACCTTTTGCCTTGAATGCAAACCGTTCTGCCCTTCTTCCAAACTGGCGCAGCAATTCGTCCTGAAGTGCAATTCTCTGACATTTTCCACAATATAATTCCTGTGGGAATCCTGCTGTCTTCCCACTCACCAGTACACTTACCTTTGACGGTGACGCAAACGGATCTCCCTGTACGTGATCGATCGATAAAACATATCCCGGAAATCGGTACTGTCCTTTTGTATCTTTATAAGCCGGATATCCCCGGTGATCTATTCTTGATAATAAACTTCTAAGTTCTACTTCTGACTGCATTTTTATTCCACTCTTTCTTTTTCTCATTCGTGCAGAATACGCTCAAGCTGCACGAACCACTTCTCATTATACAATATTTTTTGCTTTCTTGCATGAAATAGTCATGCAGCTTTCCCGATTTTCAGAGCAAAAAGAAGCCATTATCCAGACTCTTTATCCGAATAATGACTTCCAATCATTTACTTCAAATTACTTTTCTGTAATACAATTTTATACCTCGAAGATCAGGTCTCCGTAAGATGGCATTGGCCAAGCTTCTTTATCCACGATCATCTCAAGTTTGTCAACCGGTGTACGGAGTGCATCCATAGCCGGAACAACCTCTGTATGATAGTATGTAGCCTGTACTTCGCCTTCTTCTTTTGCTGCTGCATCTGCTGTTGTTTTTACAAGGTTATCAAGTGCTGCCTTTGTCTCAGCCATCAGAGCACTTACTTCTTTCAGAGTCTCTGTCTGAACAGATGCGTCAACACCAGCTGCCTTTACAGCATTTACTGTATCTGCAAGTGTCTTTGTATACTTGATAAATGCCGGCAGGAACTGTTTGCTTGCCATATCGATCATAGTACGGGCTTCAATATTGATTGCCTTAGCATATGCCTCATACTGGATCTCTGCACGGGACTCAAGCTCTGCTTTTGTAAATACGCTGAATCTCTCAAACAATTCTACAGCCTTGTCTGTTGTGATTGCCGGAATTGCTTCAACCATAGACTTAATGTTCGGAAGTCCTCTTCTCTCAGCCTCTGCAACCCACTCGTCAGAGTATCCGTTTCCGTTGAAGATGATTCTCTGGTTCTCTGTCAGGTATTCTTTGATCAGATCATGTACTGCAAGATCAAAGTCATCTGCCTTCTCAAGAATATCACATGCATCTGCAAATGCTTCTGCAACGATTGTGTTCAGTACGATATTCGGGTTTGCGATAGAATCTCTTGATCCAACCATACGGAACTCAAACTTATTTCCTGTAAATGCGAACGGTGATGTTCTGTTTCTGTCTGTTGCATCTTTGAACAGATCCGGAAGTGTGCTTACACCTGTCTCCAGCTTTCCGCCTTTCAGACTGTGTGTAGCTTCTCCTGTACTGATCAACTGCTCAACAACATCCTCAAGCTGTTCTCCAAGGAAGATAGAGATAATTGCCGGAGGTGCCTCGTTTGCTCCAAGTCTGTGGTCATTTCCCGGATCTGCTGCGGATTCTCTAAGCAGGTCTGCATGCTTGTTAACCGCTTTCAGGATGCAGGCAAGTACAAGAAGGAACTGTGTATTCTCGTGAGGTGTCTTACCTGGATCAAGAAGGTTGATTCCGTCATCTGTTGTAATGGACCAGTTGTCATGTTTACCGGATCCGTTAACTCCTGCGAACGGTTTCTCGTGAAGCAGGCATTTCAGTCCGTGCTGGCAGGCTACTCTCTTCAGTGTCTGCATTGTCAGCTGGTTCTGGTCTACCGCAATGTTCGCCTCTGTATAAATCGGAGCCAGTTCGTGCTGTGCCGGTGCAACCTCATTATGCTGTGTCTTAGCCGGAACACCAACTTTCCAAAGCTGGATATTTACATCTCTCATGAAGGATGCGATTCTCTGACGGATTGTTCCGAAGTAATGATCATCAAGCTCCTGTCCTTTCGGAGGCATTGCTCCAAAGAGTGTACGTCCTGTGTAGATCAGGTCTTTTCTTTCTTCAAACTTCTCTGCATCTACAAGGAAGTACTCCTGCTCTGCTCCAACAGATGGAGTAACTTTCTTAGATGTTGTATTTCCAAATAAACGAAGAAGTCTTAATGCTTCTTTGTTGATTGCTTCCATAGAACGAAGCAGTGGTGTCTTCTGATCCAGTGCCTCTCCTGTGTAGGAGCAGAATGCTGTTGGAATGCAAAGTGTAGCTCCGCCTGCGTCCTGTCTTACGAATGCTGGTGATGTACAATCCCATGCTGTATATCCCCTTGCCTCGAATGTTGCTCTCAGTCCTCCTGACGGGAATGAAGATGCATCCGGCTCACCCTTGATCAATTCCTTTCCTGAGAAAGTCATCAGAACCTTTCCGCTCGGAAGTGGAGCTGAGATAAAGGAATCATGCTTCTCTGCTGTAACTCCTGTAAGTGGCAGGAACCAGTGTGTATAGTGAGTCGCTCCTTTTTCAATCGCCCATTCTTTCATCTCGTGAGCAATAACATCTGCTGTCTCGAGATCCAGGTCTTTTCCTTCTTCAATTGTCTTTCTCAGATTCTTGTAAACTTTCTTTGGCAGACGCTCCTGCATAACTGTATCATTAAATACATTTTCTCCAAAGATGTCAGCTACATTGAATAATTCTGTGCTCATACCCTATACCTTCCTTTTCTCTTAATTCTTCGATTACCGTTCACTGCAATGAACAATATTCGATTACACTACGGGAACCCCCATAATAGATTACCTCTCAGGAAATCATCCGTCTGATCCAGTCAGATCTGATCTGATTTCATTCCATCCACTCTGATTCAATCATGCGGATCATTTCCCAAGCGATAAAAAAAGGGCACTCCAATTATAATTGGAACGCCCTTGTTCTGTCTACGTGAGTCAGTATACCTCAACTTGCTTTAAAACGCAAGTGCTTTTTTCAAAAAAATTCTTCTCAGGCTTTTCCGACAGATCCGAATAACTCCATCTTCTCTTTTACTGTTTCCATGATTGCGTCTGCACCTGGTTTGAGAAGTTTACGTGGGTCAAATCCTTTACCCTCAAGATCTTTTCCTGCTTCAACATACTTACGTGTAGCTGCTGCGAAAGAAAGCTGACACTCTGTATTAACGTTGATCTTAGCAACTCCAAGAGAGATTGCTTTCTTGATCATATCTTCCGGGATACCTGTACCACCGTGAAGTACGAGTGGCATATCTCCTGTACGCTGCTGAATAGCGTCCAGAGTCTCGAAGCTTAATCCTTCCCAGTTTGCCGGATATTTACCATGAATGTTACCGATACCTGCTGCCAGGAAATCGATTCCCAGATCAGCTACTCTCTTACACTCTTCCGGATCAGCGCATTCACCTCTTCCGATAACTCCGTCTTCTTCTCCACCGATGGATCCAACCTCTGCCTCGATTGACATTCCGTGCTCGTGAGCGATCTTAACGAGTTCTTTTGTCTTCTCAACATTCTCGTCGATCGGATAATGAGATCCGTCGAACATGATTGATGAGAATCCTGCTTCTACACATTTCAGGCATCCTTCGTAGCTGCCGTGGTCAAGGTGAAGAGCAACCGGAACTGTGATTCCAAGTTCTTCCATCATTCCGTTTACCATACCTACAACAGTCTTATATCCTGTCATGTACTTTCCTGCACCCTCAGATACACCAAGGATAACTGGTGAGTTGAGTTCCTGTGCTGTTGTAAGAATAGCCTTTGTCCACTCAAGATTGTTGATGTTGAACTGTCCTACTGCGTAGTGGCCTGCTTTTGCTTTCTGAAGCATTTCTGTAGCTGATACTAACATATTTCTTTCCTCCAATTCTTAAAGATCCTGACACCCGTGAAAATCATCAGGAATTATTTATTTAGAATTCTTCTATATTATAGCGTATTAATTTATAAATGACAATCTTATGTTTTGCATAAAAAACAATCCACAGCGGTGAATCTTGTTAACATTTTCACAATGGCTTTCCTTTTCTTCTGTGGATTGTTTTTATTTTTGTACAATATAACCAACGATTATTTATCCGTTAATCTTTTTTTGCTATGATAAGCCCTACTCCTGACAACAGAAAAGCGAGTGATAAAACGATTGAAAAAAGAATTGCCCCTATCCCGACAGAGCCACCTTCTTTAACTGCAGTTTCTCTGTCAAGTGCACCTTTTATTAAATTGTCACTGATTTTCGGAGCTGCTTTAAGTACCTGTCCATCTTGAATACCGATCGCTGTCATGACTTGACCAGGTTCAAGATCAGCCGCATAATAAAAATATCGAACATCATTTTCTTTAAGATTTCTTTGAGACTGATCGAAAGGTTCTATAAAATGTTCCTGTGAAAACGAATCATCCGGCATATACGCATATCCGAGAGCTTCCAGTGATTCTTCGTTGTACTTATCCCATACGTTATCCAGATGGATTGTTTGAATAAAATCCGGTGACAGCGTATAATTACCAATTTTCCCTTCACCCAGTCTAATATCTTCACTGAGTCCTGTATTCCATTCCAGAATTCCGTACAGCTTTTCCTCAGCTGTCATATTTTCTTTTTCCTCTTCAGTTAAACCCGCTGTATTTTTTGTTCTTTCCAGTGTCTGCTTTGCACGGGTGGCTCGGATCGTGTCAAAAGAGATACCCAGTTCTTCATCATAAGACGGCTGTGTCAGTTCGAATTCTCCACATACAATCACTATTTTCCCATCATTTTTTTCATCAATTGCATCCTCTCCCACATAAACAGTATCCTTCATCGAAGACTTTGCTTTTGGTAGATCGACGAATATCATTTTCACTGTTGCTATGCTGAAAAACAGACCAACGATTACAAGAATAACTCCTCCTATTTTTTTCAACATACTCTTCACCTTCCTCTCTTTTAAGCTCCAAATTGTTTTTGAAACAATCGCTAAAGATTAACAAGTCTCCATTTTGAATTATCCACAGTAAGCTGGTATCCACAGTAGGAACAACAACCATTTTTATCAGGCATGAAATTAGCACCGCAGCTAGGACATTCTTTTTCACTGAAAACCGCCTGACCTTTTGACTTCATTCGTCTTGGATGGCGTGCTCTGTATAATTTCGATTCCATCTTTTTATCCTTTTTTATAATCTTCTGGTTCTTTTCGAGAATAAGTTTGTGGAGTACTGCCTGGATCGTGATCGTTGTCTGGGTTTCGGTATTATCTACAGCTTTCAATTGTAATTTGTCCACACTGTAAAATAATGCATCGGATGTCAGTTCTGCATCATTAAGAGCTTCATTGAGGTCTACAAGTAATACTTTTTCATCATAACGAACGATCTGTTCTTCTAATTCTTCTGTACCATTCTTTCTTCTTAGGAGCACTGCTCCGAGAATGACAGCTAATATAACTGTAAGTACAAAAGGAACTGCCAATATGATCTCAATGCTTTGGATAAATCGAAAACAAGGGACTGCCGGAAGAAAGAAAACCAGGAGTGTTGCTGCCACCATTTTATAATTATAATCATTCGGATTTAAATCCTGATAGATCAGGAGCTCTTCTATCTGCCAGTCAAAGAAATCTTTTTTGATATATCCGCCACAATAAGGACAGTGCGTTTCATTACTATTCAGTGAAATCTCAGCGCCACAGCTTGGGCATATAATTTTCTGATATTCAGAATAAAATTGCCGCTCTTCATTTCTGTTTTTACTTTCAACTTCATCATGACGGATATGCCTGGATTGTCTAAGTAAGATTGCGCCATGTGGGAAAAAGTCCTCATACAGGATTTTTCCACTTTTTTTATTACGATACCGGTTTGATACGGTACCTTGCAGTATGGCCTCTCTCCATTCACGTCCGGCATCATTCCAATGTTTGAAATCTTGTTTCTTTCCATTTACCTCAGGCAGTTTCGCGTAAGCTATACGAATTTCATGAGTTATGTCATTCGCCTGTAAAAGTTTCATCTCATGTTCGATTTTCTGGCGATAAGACTGTCCTATATTTACAGAAGAATTTTGAATATTACCCTTTTCTAATGCAGATAATATGGTTTCAAAAGGGGTAAGCACCTTTCGAGAAATCTTCGTTGCTTTGAAAAAGATTGTCTTTGATTTATTTAATTTTTTCTTGACGTAAAGAAACCACAGTTTTGGCTGCATCCATTCGACTTTCCAATCTAAAACATAGCAGGTGAGGGCTCCGGCCCACACACTTGCCCACAAAAATGCAAAAAATATTGAATCTCCCCAGGAAAAATTCATTTGATCACCTCGCATTCTTTTTTTCAAACAGATTCTTAATACACCAAAGACCAATGAATATAAAAAGTGCGCCCACAGGAATAAGTATGCAAGCAAAAAGGAATGTAAATGGATCACTGTCGCCTCTTAATTTGTAGTCACCCTGTGATGTCAAATAGACTTCCTCTGTAATTTCTTCCCCGATGTAAGTATCATGATAAAGCGTATCTTTTCCTTTATAGGTCTTTCCATCCACTACATATGAAACCTTTACCTTATATGTATCGTAATCATCATCAGAGTCAGAAATGTATTCATAATCTTCAACATATGCTGTGACCTTCCGGACATCTTTCGAGCGGCTATATGCAAATTTAGACATAAGCCTATTTCCGCCTGTGATTAACATAAGAAGTCCTAAAATCACTAATACGATCATTGCGATTATGGTATTTCTAAATTCCTTTGTTTCGTTTGATTTATGACCCATATGCAATCCTCCCTTCAAATTTCCCCATTTTATCAACATTACTTTTTATTTATAATACTGGAAAAATAGCAAGATTACACTATCACTTGTGCTAGGGAATCGACCATCATGGCATAACTTTAGGACAATACACTATCCAAAAAGGCAAAAAACAGAACGTATGGTTTATTTCCATACGCTCCATCTCGCATTTCATATTATATTTTTAAATTCTCCAAATCCAGCTTTCTATTTTTGTTTCCATAGCATGGTATACTCTTTTTCACCAGTAGCTTCATCCAAACCTTCACATTGAATAATGAACCCTTCTCTTTGGTAAAAAGAAATTGCTCTGGTATTCTTCTGGTATACATTTAATTGTAATCTGACTTTTTTATCCATAATATAATTCAATAAAAGCTTGCCTATGCCACATGACTGCATCTCATCAGAAACAAAAATACCTTCGATATATTCATTATTTAGTCCTACAAATCCTTGTATCATTTCATCCTCTTCAAATACATAGACTTCGGATTGTGACATCATTTCTTTCACTAATTCATAATTACTTGTCCAGTATTGCTTGGGAATAAAATAATGTGCTTTTAAATTTGTCTTTAACCATATGTCAGCAACTCTATCTATATCTCCGTTCAGCAACTTTCTAATCATAACAAATATTCTCCACAACTACATTCCTTATGTTTTCTTTTTTTTCAATTCTACAATCATATTATATGCTTCAGTGATTTTCAAGCACAAAAAAAGCTCGTAAATACGAGCTTCCTTTAGTGACTCCGAGGGGAATCGAACCCCTGATTCCAGCGTGAGAGGCTAGCGTCTTGACCGCTTGACCACGGAGCCTTATTCATTTTCGTCTGTGTCTTTTTTGTTACCGCCACAAGACAATAGTTATTATATACCAGGCTTTCAGAAAATGCAACCCCTTTTTTAAATTTTTTTCAAAAAATTTTTATTTCTATTTCAAACTGCCGTTTTTTCTTGATTTTACGCGGTTTTCCGCGATTGTTCAATAAACCTAAAATTCAAAAAAGGGGTGATTTTCTAAAATATCACTGAAAATATTTCAGATTATGTGTTCAGACTTCCTCTGCTTCCACCAACTGTTCACTCAGATCTTCTACGGCTTCTTCCTTAACCATGATCTGAAGTGCCTGATTTTTATTTTTAATTACAACTTCTTCATGAGTACCGCCGTACTCTCCATCCAGAGTCCATGGAATTGCCTCAACAGATTCAAAACGGACTTCACCACTCTTGAAGGAGTATATTCTGTCTGAATTAATCTGACGCATCACAACTGCCCCAATCAGTTCGTTCAACTCGACTGGATTCTTTGGTGTTTTAAAGAGTGTCACCTCAAAAACGCCATCATCAAAAATGACATTTTCTCCTGTGATTCTTTTGAATCCTCCTACAGAGCGTGAATTTGTCACCATTCCAAAGATAAACTCATCTTCAATCGTCTCTCCGTCATGTGTGACTTTGATCTTATAAGACGGAATATTGAACAGTCTCTTGGTTCCTTCCAGAATATAAGCCATATGACCAAGAATATTCTTCATACTCTGCTTCGTCTCATATGACACGTCTGTGAAAATACCAAAGGCTGCAATATATACGAAGTAGTCATCGTTAAACTGACCGATATCAAAGGAAAATGGTGTTCCTGTTACAATTGTATCTGCGGCCTCCAGCATATTCTTGGAAATATGCAGACTACTTGCAAAATCATTCGTTGTTCCGGCCGGAATATATCCGATTGGCGTCTTATTTTCTCGCATCATCATACCGGTCACGACTTCATCCAATGTACCATCTCCGCCACTACATGCCACGAGATCATATTCTTCTTTGTACTCACTGACTTTTCTTACAGCATCCTGACTTCTTTGTGTAGGATAAACCGTTACCTCATATCCGCCCTTCACAAAAGTGTCGATCACATCTGAAAGTTTCGGCTTCAGAAGTCCCATTCCTGAATTCGGATTGTAAACAAATAGCATTCTTTTCATAAACAAATACCTCCTTATTCAAAAATCATTTGTGTTCACATCAGCTGCAAACTCTCCCCCATAGAAAAAGATGGCTGTACTCCTCCTCAAAGTACAGCCCCTCTATATTCATTTGTAATCACATGGTTATCTCTCTGTGACTTCAATTACCCTCTTATTGTTATTATACGTTAGCAAAGAATGTCTTAATGCCTTCAGCTGCTTTCTGCTCGTCCTCGCCGTCTGTCACAACGGTAATCTCCTCGCCTCCGATCAGATTCAGACTCATCATACCCATAATACTCTTTGCATTGATGTTCTTCTCGGCTACCTGAATGTACACTTTGCTCGCATACTGGCTGGCTTCCTGTACGAGAAGGGCAATCGGTCGTCCATCAAACCCTGGGTCCGCTTTCACTACAACAGATGTTTTAATCATAATAATCCTCCTTGTTCTTGCCGAACTTTGTCTGCCATCTCACTCAGCTTACGCAGTCTGTGGTTGATACCCGATTTTCCAACCGGAGGATTCAGGGATTCTCCCAGTTCCTTCAATGTTGCTTCCGGTTGCTCGAGGCGGGCAAGAGCGGCCTCGACTAATCCTTTCGGTATATTCTCAAATCCTATCTGATCTCTCAAATATGTAATATCTTCCAGCTGTTTCACTGCTGCTGATACTGTCTTATTAATATTGGCAGTTTCACAATTCACTTTTCTGTTCACAGAATTTCTCATCTCCTTGAGAATTCTTACATTCTCAAGTTCCATTAATGAGACATGTGCCTCCATGATATTCAGAATATCTACTATCTGTGCTCCTTCTTTCAGGTAAACAACATATGACTTTTTTCTGAGCACGATCTTCGCGTCCATAGAAAAACTGCAGATCAGATCACAGATCTGATGCGCCATCTCTTCTGTGGAACAAACAATCTCAAAATGATATGCCTTGTTCGGATCACTCATAGATCCGGACGCCTGAAACGTTCCGCGGAGAAATGCTCTTCGACAACAAACCTGTTGGACAATCATCGGATTCACGGCATGCAACTCTTCCGCATTCTCCTGCTGTTCCCCTATCATCTTCGTAGCCTGTAAGATACGTATCGCATCTTCATGCTTTTTTACGATAACAGAATAGGTCTCTGTCTGCTTCTTTATATTTCTCCGAACGGAAATATCACTCCTTATATTAAATGTTTTTTCTATTAATGTAAAGACCTTTCTTGCAACTAAAATGTTTTCTGTACGAATCTTGATACTGCACCGGTCAAAACTATTGATTACAACCGTCCCGCACATGCCAATAAAAGCCGTCAGTTCCGCAATCTGGCAATGTCTGGCTGAACTGATGTTCCTCGCAAGCTCTTCCTTCACTTTTCCAGAAAATGACATATTTTCCACCTTTTACTTTCTCTTTGTGATACTATCCTTCCCAATATCACGATGTTCAATACGGACGCCATAACTTTCCTCTGTCTCAAGCGTGTGATATAACGCATTCGCCAGCGTTACAGATCTATGCTTTCCGCCGGTACATCCAATTGCGATCACAAGCTGGTTTTTTCCCTCCAAAATATAATTTGGAATCAGAAATTCAACCATGTCTTTTAATTTTTCAAGGAAAATCGGTCCCTTGTCATTCTGCATGACATAATCCTGAACTTCCGGATCATTTCCTGTTTTTTCTTTCAATGTATCAATATAGTACGGATTCGGAAGAAAACGCACATCGAATACAAGGTCTGCGTCCTGCGGAATTCCGTATTTAAAACCAAAGGACATTACTGTGATATAGAGGTTGCAAAAACTCTCACCTTTCACAAAAATCTTCTCAAGTTCAATCTTCAGTTCTCTTGTCAGCATCTTACTTGTATCAAGAATATACGTTGCCTTCATTTTCAAAAATGCGGTCTTCTCACGTTCTTTCGCAATACCGGTATCCACACGTCCCGACCCACTCAGAGGGTGCTGTCTTCTCGTTTCTTTGTATCGCTTTACAAGTACAGAATCCTTTGCGTCCAGAAACAGAATCTCATATTTGATTCCCTTTTCATCCATTTGCTCAAGGTCTTTCTCTAATCCAGAAATATCCTGTCCGCTTCGCACATCGACTCCCAATGCCACTTTCTTCATTGAAGTTTCTGAATTCTCAATCATCTGCACAAATCCAGGAAACATTGCGATTGGCAGATTGTCCACACAGAAATATCCCATATCCTCAAGCATCTTAAGTGCTGTTGATTTTCCCGCTCCTGACATCCCTGTTACGATAACAAAACGCATATCAAAACTCTCCTATTCTTCTTACTTCCGCTTCCAGACGGACTCCTGAATTTTCTTCTACTTTATCTTCTACCTGACGCATCAGTTCCATAACCTCTGCTGCGCTTGCATTCCCTCTGTTGATCACGAAACCACAATGCTTTTCAGAGACCTGTGCATCTCCGACCCTGAATCCGCGAAGTCCTGCATCTTCAATCAGTTTTCCTGCGAAATATCCTTCCGGACGCTTAAATGTACTTCCTGCACTTGCATACTCTAATGGCTGCTTTGTCACTCTCTTTTCTTTCAGATCATCCATCACTTCTTTGATCTTCTCCGGATTTCCTTTTTCAAGAGAAATCACTGCTTCAAGAACAATATAATTCTTCTGTTCTACCACACTTGTCCGATAAGCAAGCCCCATCTCTTCTACCGGGATCGTGAGAAATTCTCCATCTGCTGTCATCACTTCCACACTCTCAAGTACCTGCTTCATCTCTCCGCCGTATGCACCCGCATTCATGCGAACGGCTCCGCCTAATGTTCCCGGAATTCCTGCTGCAAACTCAAAGCCTGTCAGAGATTCTGACAGTGCTGTTGCCGCAATCTTCGACAGAAGTGCGCCTGCTCCGGCATAAATCTTATTCTCTTCTACCCTGATCTGATTCATTTTCTTAAAAATCTGAAGGATTACGCCACGATATCCCTTATCTCCAACAAGAAGATTACTTCCGTTTCCGATCACAGAATATGGGATTTCCTCTTTTTTGCATAACTCAACGATTGCCTGGATCTCTTCCTTTGATTCAGGCGTCACGAAATAATCTGCCGGACCACCAATACGAAATGTTGTATGTTTCTTCATCGGCTCATCTTTTAATACATTTTCCTGTTTTGTAATAGTGCACAATCTATTGTACAATTCCATATCTATACTCCGTTTCTTCTATATAATAGTATTAAATATTCTTATCAGTCATCAACATCATACACCACCCACTTCATAAAGTAAAGTATATTGCCTTGCCAAACACTAATAAACCATGTATAATGAATGCGTATATCTAAAATTAATCAAGCCTCTTTGGAGGCACATTTTTTAATCAAAGGAGTGAATATTTAAAGTGGACGCAGGTGACACGTACCTATTAATTATACTGTTAATTTTACTATTGTTTTCATCATTTTTTTCATCAACCGAGACTGCGCTGATGTCAGTGAATAAAATTAAACTCCGCTCTCTCGCAGACGGTGGGAACAAGCGGGCAGCTTTGGCTCTTGATATCACAGAGAATCACACAGCGAAGATGCTCAGTGCGATCCTGATTGGTAATAACATTGTGAATGTTTCGGCATCTTCTCTTGCTACAACCCTTGCCTATTCATTTGGTGGATACATGGTCAGCATTGCTACACTGATTCTGACAGTGGCAATCCTTGTATTTGGAGAGATTACACCGAAGAATTATGCAACGATCAACGCTGAGAAGCTTACGCTTCGCTATATTCCGGTCATCAAGTTTTTCATGACGGTCATGACTCCTGTCATTTTCATCATTAACTTGTTTTCCCGCGGAATCATGCTGATCCTTCGCGTAGATCCGGATGCGGCGAATAAAGCTATGACAGAAGAAGAACTTCGTACCATTGTGGATGTCAGCCATGAAGATGGTGTAATCGAGTCTGATGAAAAAGAGATGATCTACAACGTATTCGATCTCGGCGATGCCAAGGCGAAAGACATTATGGTTCCTCGCGTACATGTTACATTTGCTGATGTCAATAGTACCTTCGATGAATTGATTGATATTTTCCGTGAAGACAAATTCACAAGACTTCCTGTTTACGAAGAGACACAGGATAATGTTGTCGGTATTATTAACATGAAGGATCTGCTTCTTTACGATCATGATACACCGTTCAATATCCGGGATTTCTTAAGAAAACCTCATTTCACTTATGAGTTCAAAGATATCTCTGAACTTCTTGTAGAGATGAGAGATTCTACTTTTAATATTGCAATTGTTCTGGATGAGTACGGTGAGATGGCAGGACTCATCACTTTGGAAGATATTCTGGAAGAGATTGTTGGTGAGATCCATGATGAATATGATGAGAATGAAGATGAACTGATCAAAGAGATTTCTGATCATGAATATATTATCGAAGGCTCCATGAGTCTTGATGATGTGAACGATCACTTACATACAGAACTTAACTCTGAAGATTATGATTCTCTCGGAGGACTGATCATCGAACATCTGGACCGTTTACCTCAGATGGGTGATGAAGTTGTCACTGAAGATGGAATTCGTCTGGTGGTCGAGAAGTTGGATAAGAACCGCGTAGAAACGGTACATGTTTATCTTCCTGAAAGAGCAGATACAGAGGAAGAAGCGGATGAAGAGAATTCAGATCCTTCTGAAACTGACAAACACTCACATGAATAGAACTTTTTGAAATGTCGGCTGCATTATCGCAGCCGGCATTTTTTGACGTTTCACAGGCAATGCGCGCTTTCATATAATATATAGAAGCACAAAATAATGAGGTGATTATATGTCTTATTCTATCATGCTTGATGCAGGTCATGGCGGTCGTGACCCCGGAGCTGTCTATAACGGCCGCCGGGAAAAGGATGACACCTTATCTTTAACGCTTGCCATTGGAGAACTGCTGCAGGAACGTGGAATCGATGTGCTCTATACACGTACAATAGACATTTATGAATCTCCCTATCAGAAGGCATTGGAAGCAAATGCAGCCGGTGCAGACTTCTTTCTGTCTATTCACCGTAATTCTTATCCAACAGATAATACCGTATCCGGCGTAGAATCTCTAGTTTACAACAAATCCGGTCTGAAGTACACAATGGCTCAAAATATTAATGAAGGCCTTGAAGCTCTCGGCTTCATCAATCTCGGCGTAAAAGAACGCCCCGGTCTGGTCGTTCTGCGCCGTACACAGATGCCGGCGGTTCTGGTAGAGGTCGGATTTATCAACTCTGACACTGATAACCGGCTCTTTGATGATAACTTTGATGATATTGCGCTTGCGATTGCTGAGGGAATCCTTGATACATTAGAAGAAAGCGGAGAAATCAGCAGTGATTCTTCTCTCCCTCACTATGCAGTGCAGACCGGGGCTTTCCGCAGCGAACGATATGCACGACGGCTCCTGAATGAATTAACCGAAATGAATTTTCCTGCTGTTTTGACAGAAGGGGATGGTTTATTCCGGGTAACGGTCGGAGAATATGATACGCTTGACGAAGCTGTAAAAATGGAACGCCGGTTGAAGCGTGCCGGATATCAGACAGTTATTGTAACTATTTAGTTGCAGGATTTAGATTCTGACTATTACATGTCCGTAAAAACATTTCCAAAAAACAGAGCGCACTCTTGATTTTTTCAATTGACGGTATTATAATAGCGTTAATTAGAAATCATACGGTCTTTCGCCGCATAAAGGAATGGAGGATTTACTACAATGGAGAAAAAAAACATTGACTGGGAAAATATCGGATTCGGATATATCCCTACAGATAAGCGTTTTGTAGCTAATTATAAAGATGGAGCATGGGATGAAGGTGGTCTCACGGAAGATCCTAACATCGTCATGAATGAATGTGCCGGAGTTCTTCAGTATGCACAAACAGTATTTGAAGGAATGAAGGCTTACACAACAGAGGATGGACACATTGTCACTTTCCGTCCAGACCTCAATGCGAAGCGAATGGTTGACTCAGCGAAACGTCTTGAAATGCCGCCTTTCCCGGAAGATAAATTTGTTGATGCTATTGTTCAGACAGTAAAGGCAAATGAAGCTTACGTTCCACCTTACGGAACAGGAGCAACACTTTATATCAGACCTTATATGTTCGGAATCAATCCTGTAATTGGTGTAAAACCTGCTACTGACTATCAGTTCCGTGTATTTACTACTCCGGTTGGTCCGTACTTCAAGGGCGGCGTGAAGCCACTGACACTGTGCGTATCAGACTTTGACCGCGCCGCACCGCATGGAACAGGACACATCAAAGCCGGACTGAACTATGCAATGAGCCTTCACGCAATTGTTACAGCTCACGCAAATGGTTTTGATGAAAATATGTACCTTGACTCCGCTACAAGAACAAAAGTTGAGGAGACAGGTGGAGCAAACTTCCTGTTCGTAACAAAAGATAACACTGTAGTTACACCACACTCCACAACAATTCTTCCGTCTATCACAAGACGTTCTCTGATGTATGTTGCTGAACATTATCTCGGACTGAAAGTAGAAGAAAGAGATGTTTACTTTGATGAAGTAAAAGACTTCGCTGAATGTGGTCTGTGCGGAACAGCCGCTGTTATCTCACCGGTTGGTAAGATTGTCAACCACGGAGAAGAAATCTGCTTCCCTAGTGGAATGGAACAGATGGGACCTACAATCGCAAAACTTCGCGATACACTGACCGGTATCCAGATGGGACGTATCGAAGCACCGGAAGGATGGCTGAAATATATCGATTAATTTTAAATCAAATAAATATTTTCTATTAGATGTTAAAAGAGGGGATTCATTTTAAAATGTTTCTCTTCTTTTTTTGAACAAAGAAGATGCCTCGCGAAAAACTATATTTCACAAGGCATCTTTTACTGTCTTACACGACAACTCTCTTCTTAATTATTTACTCGCAAAGTCCTTCGCTTTCGATCACTTTCACTACGCTGTCTACATACTTCTCGCAGATTTCATCAGAAGCTGCTTCTACCATAACACGGATTACCGGCTCTGTTCCACTCTCGCGAACAAGGATACGTCCGTCTGTTCCGAGTTCTTCAGCTGTTTTCTCTACTGCCGCCTGAACTGCTGCGTTATCCAGTGCCGTCTTTTTATCCTTTACACGAACATTCTTCAGAAGCTGTGGGAAGATCTTCACTTCATCTGCAAGTGTTCCAAGTGTCTGCTTCTTCTCAATGATCGCTTCCATAACCATAAGAGATGTCAGGATACCATCTCCTGTACGTGCATGCTTGCTGAAGATGATATGTCCGGACTGCTCTCCACCAAGAACATATCCATTCTTAAGCATGTTCTCATAAACGTACTTGTCACCAACTGCTGTCTGCTCATACTTCATACCAATCTTATCGCATGCTTTATAAAGTCCCAGGTTAGACATAATTGTTGTAACAACTGTATTGTCTTTCAGTTTTCCCTGCTCCATGAGATATTTACCACATACATACATAATGCGGTCTCCGTCTACAACATTTCCATTCTCATCAACTGCGATACATCTGTCAGCATCTCCGTCATAAGCAAATCCGATATCTAGATGTTTCTCTTTTACATACTCCTGCAGAACTTCGATATGTGTAGAACCACAGTTTGTATTAATATTCACACCATTTGGCTCATTGTTGATTACATAAGTCTTTGCTCCAAGTGCATCAAATACACTCTTTGCAACGCTTGACGCACTACCATTCGCACAGTCAAGTCCAACTCTCATATCCTTGAAGGAACGTGTTGCAAGAGAAATCAGATGACCGATATAACGGTTTCTTCCTGCTGCATAGTCAACTGTGCGGCCAATGCTCTCTTTTGTTGCCAGCGGGATCTCATCAATCTCCCCATCGATATAAGCCTCGATCTTTGCCTCAACCTCAGCCTCCATCTTATGACCTTCGCTGTTGATTACCTTGATACCATTATCATAGTATGGATTGTGGCTCGCTGAAATCATAAGTCCACAGTCAAAATCCTCTGTTCTTACTACATATGAAACACTTGGTGTGGTCGTTACATGAAGAAGATAAGCATCTGCGCCTGATGCTGTCAGTCCTGCAGCAAGTGCATACTCAAACATATAGCTGCTTCTTCTTGTATCTTTTCCGATTACGATTCTGGCCTTGTGGTCCTGTCCGAAATACCATCCAAGATAACGTCCTACTTTAAATGCATGCTCTACTGTAAGAACTACATTCGCCTCACCACGGAAACCATCTGTTCCAAAATATTTTCCCATAATAATCTTCCTTTTCTTTCTTGTGATACCCTTTTGTTATCAGATCTATTCACAAATTTACTACCGTAAAACATATTTTTATTATATAAGACATGCTTTACAAGTTATTCCTATTATATTACCTTTATAAATCAGATACAAGCTTTTTTCTCTTAACATTCCTCTTCATGTTACTGTTCACACTGTGTGCGACCAGCAACGCATCTCGCCATTTTAAATCGCCTCTGGCGATAGGGCGAGATACATTCAAACCAAAACATGCATCCTCCGTGTCAATCAGCGAAGTGATTGACACGTGAGTGAACAATAACCTCTTCATGTCTTTAAAAACATACAAGGTTTTCTCTTCTCAGTGTCCCTTTTTCTATGCTATACTTGAAAGGTTATGTTTTATAGTTATCATAAAAGAAAGGATTGATCAATCAAATGAATTCATTGAAGCCGATGTTACTTACATCATTAAAGAGCTACAATCGTTCTCAGTTCATCAAAGACGTAACTGCCGGAATCATTGTAGCAATTATTGCATTGCCGCTGTCAATTGCGCTGGCACTTGCATCCGGTGTAGGCCCGGAAGCTGGTATCTTCACTGCGATCGTTGCCGGATTTGTCATCTCTGCACTCGGCGGAAGCAGTGTACAGATTGCCGGACCAACGGCTGCATTCGCAACAATCGTCGCCGGCATTGTTGCCAAAGACGGAATGGATGGACTTGTCATTGCGACAATCCTCGCCGGTATCTTTCTGGTTCTGATGGGACTGTGCCATTTCGGAAGTCTGATCAAATTCATCCCATTTACGATCACAACCGGATTCACTTCCGGAATTGCTGTTACAATTGTAATCGGACAGCTGAAAGATTTCTTCGGACTTACCTACCCGGATGGGGTAAAACCGATCGAGACAACAGAGAAATTCCGTGCTGTTGTTGAAAACTTCTCTACAATTAATATTGATGCACTGATTGTCGGCGCAGTAAGTCTTGCTGTTCTGATCATTGCTCCATACATCTTCAAAAGAATTCCTGGATCTTTGATCGCAGTTATCATTGGAATCCTGATGGTTCAGTTCCTGCCGTTAAAAGTTTCTACAATTGGAAATCTTTATACGATCAACAACTCACTCCCATCCTTCCATCTTCCGGCTGTATCATTTGAAGTTGTTCAAAATGCACTTCCGAACGCATTTACGATTGCTGTTCTCGCAGCGATTGAATCTCTGCTTTCCTGTGTTGTCGCAGACGGAATGATCAACGGTAAACACCGTTCCGACATGGAACTTGTAGCCCAGGGAGCCGGCAACATTGCTTCTGCCCTTTTCGGCGGAATCCCTGCGACAGGAGCTATTGCAAGAACTGCTGCAAATATTAAAAACGGCGGACGTACTCCGATTGCCGGAATCGTTCATTCCATTACACTGGTCATTGTACTTGTCGTACTGATGCCATATGCCGGAATGATTCCAATGCCAACAATCGCAGCAATCCTGTTTATCGTTGCATATAATATGTGCCAGTGGCGTACCTTTGTAAAACTGGTCAAGACTGCTCCAAAGAGTGATATCATTGTACTTTTTGCTTCCTTTATCCTGACAGTCCTCTTCGACCTGGTCGTAGCGATTGAGATTGGTATGGTTCTTGCCTGCCTACTCTTTATCAAGCGTATGAGTGAAGAAACACACGTCAACAGCTGGACTTATGTGGATGATGACACCCCGGATGTCGATGAACACCTTCAGAAACTTCCACTTCAGATCCGTGTCTACGAAATCTCAGGACCTCTGTTCTTCGGAGCAGCAAGTGCGATTGAACACATTGTCGTAAAAGATTTTACTACCTGCCTCGTTCTTCGTATGCGAAGCGTTCCTGCACTGGACAGTACTGCTATGAATGCTCTGGTTGATCTGGTAGAATTCTGTGAGTCAAAGGGAATTACGGTTGTCTTCTCCCACGTCAACGAACAGCCAATGAAAGTTATGGAGAAAGCCAGATTCACAGAGCTGGTTGGAAAAGAGAACTTCCAGCCGAATATCAGCGCTGCACTGAAACGTGCAGAAGAAGTGATTGCGAAATAACTTTCTTGATTCTTTCGAAAGATGATGTTAAACTTTTTTGCGTAAACAGAGTTTGAAAAATCGGGAGGATTTTACATATGATCAAATTAATTGCAAGTGATCTTGATGGTACACTTCTTCATAACGGAGCACAGGAACTGACTCCTCGTGCCATAGAGCTGATTCATGAACTGACACAGAAAGGGGTTCACTTTGTTGCTGCAAGCGGACGCCAGTATGATAATGAGCGTAGACTGTTTTCTGAGATTAAGGACGAGATTTCCTATATTGGAGAAAATGGTTCCATCTGTATTCATCAGGGAAAGGTAATCTCTCGCGGAATAATTGCAGATGACCTTGCCTGCCGCATTATAGATGAAGTGAAAAAATCACCGAATTTTGATATTCTCATCTCCAGAGAAGATGCTTGTCTGATTGAAGATAATCATGAAGCTTTTGTAAATCATATTGTAAATGTCATGCAGAACACAACAAAAATTGTAGACGACCTAAGCAAAATCGAAGGTCCATTTCTCAAGATTGCAATCTGTAATATGATTGATGACACAAAAGTAATCATGCAATATTTAGAACACTTACAGGAAATGTTCGGTGCAGAGATTAAGGTTGTTACTTCCGGAAATATCTGGATTGACTTCATTGCTCCGGGAACAAATAAAGGTGCTGCTCTTTCTAACCTGATGAAATTATTCCATGTAAAGCCGGAAGAATGTATGGCATTCGGAGATCAGTATAATGATCTGGAAATGCTGGAACTGGTCGGTCACAGCTACGCAATGTCAAACAGTGCACCTGGTGTATCCTACTATGCGGATGAAGTAACTGATTCTGTTGAGGATGTTCTGGAAGATGTCCTGGCAAGTCTTGATAAGTAAATATCACCTGCGAACGTTACTTGTTCGCAGCAAAAAACTCCCGAATGTTCACAGAAATTTCTGTAGGAACAGAGTATGTGAAACTTTTTCTGTAAATAGCTAATAACAGCAAGGTCTTCTATGGTA
>NZ_JAJCME010000119.1:0-253 GCF_020560115.1 Mediterraneibacter sp. 210702-DFI.5.30 | reverse complement strand
ATCGGCTTTTTCATAATTTTTCTCCTTTACAAAATAAAAGGGACTACCAGCTCACCGCCAGTAATCCCTTGACTCGATCAGCAACCTGTCACGGCTGCATCATTTGGTCATGCAATCTGATGGCAGAGCAAAAAACACGCGGCAATGCATGCAGCATGAACAGCCCATTTTTTGCATCATCATTTGAATTGCCATCAGTTAACCTCATTATTTTTTAATAATCTAAGAATATCCTAACCAGCAGCGTTTGTCA
>NZ_JAJCME010000118.1:0-254 GCF_020560115.1 Mediterraneibacter sp. 210702-DFI.5.30 | reverse complement strand
CCAGCCCGCCGAAGTTTGCTGCGGTGTTGGTGAAACAGAAGGACGCCAGATTTCAGAATGGTCAGGCGTTTAACGGGGCCGCGACCTTAATTGTCGGCTTTAACTGAGGGCAGTGGGATGAACCAATATAGAGGGCTATCAGCGGCGATGCTGGTGATGGCGCTGAGCTTTCAGGCCGGAGCGACACAAACCGGCGACCAGATAGGCGTGACTTTTCACGGCGTGTTGAAACAGCGCCCTTGTCACATCAATGG
>NZ_JAJCME010000117.1:0-254 GCF_020560115.1 Mediterraneibacter sp. 210702-DFI.5.30 | reverse complement strand
AACGGCCACATAAAGCTGTCACGGATGACTTCGAACTGGGCCAGACCGTAATAGATCAAGAACAGCTGCACCAGCATCGGCGTGCCACGAATCACATAGGTAAACAGCCAGGCAGGAAAGTTGACCCAGGCCTGCTTGGAGACCCGCATCAAACCCAGCGGCACGGCCGCCAGCAAGCCGAAAAACAGCGAGATACCCAGCAATTTCACGGTTTCCAGCAGCCCGCTCAGGTACAGCGGCATGCTGGCCCAGAT
>NZ_JAJCME010000116.1:0-254 GCF_020560115.1 Mediterraneibacter sp. 210702-DFI.5.30 | reverse complement strand
CACAATGCCAAGACGATTGAAGAGATTAAGTTGAGGTCGTTGGCACTGAATCCCAGCTGCAGGACTGCCAGCAGAATCAAGCGGTAGATGATGCTTCCCAAGGTTACCGCAACCAGTCGCTGCGACAGTGTCAGCTCGCCAAAGGCAACTTCGCCGATGATGATTGAAGCCAGGGCGATTACGATGGTTCCAATCCCCATGTTGACATCGGCATAGCCATTGTTTTGAGCAACCAGCGCGCCGCAAAGTCCAAC
>NZ_JAJCME010000115.1:0-255 GCF_020560115.1 Mediterraneibacter sp. 210702-DFI.5.30 | reverse complement strand
ATAAGAGTCCCAGATAAAAAATCAGCATTCCCCAGACCCAGCGTTTTCTAAAGCGCGGCCATTGAGCATAGATCGTCAGTCCCAGACTGTACAGGATTACGATTGCCATTAACAATGGATAGCTTTGACCAACCAAAACCTTAAAAATATCCTGCACGCCAGCACCTAAAATTCCCAGTTTAAACAGACCGGTCAGCGTTAAAAGAATGATGGCCAGACCGCTTAAGCTGCGAATAGCTCGCTCGTCACGCGCTG
>NZ_JAJCME010000114.1:0-255 GCF_020560115.1 Mediterraneibacter sp. 210702-DFI.5.30 | reverse complement strand
ATTGACACTGACCGGCTGCGCATACGATTCGCTATTGGCACGTTTAATGCGGATATGCTCGTCATCTTTTTCATATTCCAGTTCAGTTAAATCGTTTTCCTTGAGCAGATTGATCAATTCTTCAATATTTTTGGTATCCAAATCTATCACTCCTTAAAAAGTCGTTGAATGCGCTGGCTGGCCTCTCGCGTAATTCCATATGGCATTTGATAGCGTGCCATTTTGATGCGATGACGCAGCTCTTTTAAATTTTGC
>NZ_JAJCME010000113.1:0-256 GCF_020560115.1 Mediterraneibacter sp. 210702-DFI.5.30 | reverse complement strand
CGGTTTTCTTCCGCCAAGAAAGAATGGGGAAAAACGGCCAACCATTTAAAATCTATAAATTTCGAACAATGTACATAAACGCTCCGCAGCTAGCAACTGCAAGCTTTGAAAATCCAGAAAAATACATAACTAAAGTTGGTAAATGGCTGCGTAAATCAAGCCTGGATGAATTACCACAATTAATCAACGTTTTCAAAGGTGAAATGAGTATTATCGGTCCAAGACCATTGATTTTGAAAGAAAAGAAAGTCCTGTC
>NZ_JAJCME010000112.1:0-257 GCF_020560115.1 Mediterraneibacter sp. 210702-DFI.5.30 | reverse complement strand
ATCGCCTCCGTTTTTTCTCCGACTGGCCAGGGTCCGGCCGTCGGGAACGGCCGGAGGCTGAGAGCGTCGGGAACGCGTCTCAGCCGACCCAGGACTGGGAGATAAAACGGAGGTCTGCCGCGTTAGCGGTCGATTTATTTGGCCGGGAGTCCGGGGGCTCGGGGAAGTGACGGTGACTTCCCCGAGTCGTTCACCGGTTCGGTAGTGACATATGAAACAGGACTGGAAGTGAACGGAACCTTAGCCAATCATACAGA
>NZ_JAJCME010000111.1:0-257 GCF_020560115.1 Mediterraneibacter sp. 210702-DFI.5.30 | reverse complement strand
GAAAAGTTTGAGGATGGCCAGTTTGACAAAATCTTAGTTGACGCGCCCTGCAGCGGAATTGGCCTTTTGCGCCGCAAGCCCGAGATTCGCTATGATAAAAAACTTAGTGACAGTCAAAATCTGCATGAAATTCAGCTGGCAATTTTAAATGCAGTTGCCCCAAAACTAAAAAAAGGCGGTATAATGATATATAGTACGTGCACGATTTTGCAGCAGGAAAATGATGGTACTGTGCAGGCCTTTTTAGCCGCACATCC
>NZ_JAJCME010000110.1:0-257 GCF_020560115.1 Mediterraneibacter sp. 210702-DFI.5.30 | reverse complement strand
CAACGCCCAATTGCAGTTTGAGGGCGATCCACGTGGTGCCCCAGATCAAAACCGTTAACACATACAAAAACAGATTCATGGCGCACTCCCGTCAATGGCTTGCAGTGTGTGGCCCCGGGGAGTGCGGCACTTGCAGATTCTTGCGCTTTTATTTGCCCGGGGCTGGCAGGCGGCCCGTGACGGAGTAGGATGCAAGGCGTTGGAGAATTGACCATGCACACACTGCACACACTGCACGTTTTTCAAGCCATGGGCAG